>JAGLNY010000174.1 GCA_023139255.1 Spirochaetales bacterium | reverse complement strand
ATGATAAATCTATGTTGCACTACCTGCATATTATGATATTATCTGGTTAATGAATGGAGAAAGCCGGTATTACACCTATAAAACATACCTAATGAATACATATGGCAAATCCGCCTACCGCATCGGGGTTGACGGAGGGTTCTCGTGTCCCAATCGAAATTCAAATGGACTTGGCGGATGCAGCTACTGTGATGAAACCGGTGCTGTTGCTGTCTACCACCGGCATAAGGAAGCTTCAGAAGCGAGGCAGCCATATAAGGGAAAATTACCAGGTTATGAACCACCAGAAAATTTTCAGAACAAGACTCTCCCGGAACGGAAAGAACAAATAAAAAATCAGATTATGCAGGCAAAAAAATTCCTTACCAGCCGATACGGGGCAAAACTGTTTATGCTCTATTTTCAGGCTTTTTCAGGAACGTATGACCAGCCGGCAGTTCTGCGTGATCTCTACGATTTTGCATTGAACATAATGGATTTTAAGGAATTGATTGTATCTACAAGACCGGACTGCCTGGATGTTGAGAAAATCAGTTTACTGGCAGAATATCACGACAGGGTTGAAGATGTCTGGGTGGAACTTGGACTGCAGTCCGGCATAAATACCACTCTTGAGCGAATTAACAGAGGGCATACAGTAGAACAGTTTGTTGCGGCATTTCATCTCCTGAGAAAGAGCGGGATTAAAATCTCAATCCATCTCATTCTCGGCCTTCCCGGTGAAAAATATGAAGAAATTTCCAAAACAGCTGAACTTATCACTAAATTACACCCGGAAGCAGTGAAAATTCACAACCTGCACATACCAAACCATACTCAGATGCTTTCTGAATACTCCCGGGGCGAACTTCTGGTGCCTTCAACAGCAAGACACCTCTCCTATACGACCTGGTTTCTGGAGAGAATACCTGAAGATATCATTATCCAGCGTCTCACCTGCGATACGCCCAGGCATCGGCTTGCCGCGCCGCGGCTGTTTAAAAAGAAAGGTGAGTTTATTTCCCAGCTTGGCAAAATGATGGTTAATAATAATCTGCATCAGGGGAAATGTCTTCAGGAAGGATTTCAGGATGATGTTGTGAAAGAGGTTGTTGTATGAAAAGAAGCAGTATAAAAATAGTTGAAATTTGTTTATGGATTGCTGTATCTCTCGTAATAATAATACTATCTCTGATTTCAGGATCAAAAATACCGACAGCTGCGGCTATAAATGACAAGCTCGCACATCTTGCAGCATATGCAGTCCTGGGTTTTTTATCTTTCCCGGCAGTACAGAGATTAAATCTTCCCGGGACAGAGAATGCGCTGTTTGCTGGTTTATGGTCCTTCTCGTATTGTATTTTTATAGGCGGAGTATTGGAATTGCTGCAGCAGTTTACCGGGAGATTTCCGGATATTGTAGATTTTACTGCTGATGCAGGGGGAGCCTTTATCGGGATTAGTTTTTCCTGGATTACTTTACGGATATATCAATTATATATAAATGGCTCAATTCCTGGAGTGAGTCAAAAAAAGAGAGTTAAGAGATGAAAAAGAATCAGCAGTACATTGGTGCAATAGATCAGGGTACCACGAGTACCCGCTTTATCATTTTTAGCAACAAAGGAGAATTGGTACAGTCCCATCAACTTGAACACAAACAGATTTTTCCGAAACCAGGATGGGTTGAGCATGATCCATTGGAGATCTGGGGAAATACGGTTTTCGTTATGCGCAAAACCCTGGAGAAGTCCGGAATTACCGCTGAAGAGATATCCGGGATCGGTATTACGAACCAGCGTGAGACAGTCATCGCATGGGATCCAAAAACCGGGACCCCCTATTATAATGCCATTGTATGGCAGGATCTGCGGGGAAAATCCTTTATTGATGGAATAATCGGGCAGTATGGAATTGACAGCCTGCGCAGCAAAACAGGACTTGCCCTCAGCCCGTATTTCTCTGGATCGAAAATACGCTGGATGCTTGATAATGTCGATGGCCTGCGCAGTAAAGCATCTGAGGGCAGGGTTATGTTTGGGACTATTGATACCTGGCTTATATGGAACCTGACCGGGGGAGTATCAGGAGGAATTTTTATTACCGATGTTACCAATGCCTCCAGATACCAGCTGATGGATCTGGCAAAACTTTCCTGGGACAAAGAACTGCTGGTCTTATATGATATTCCTGAAAAAGCCCTTCCGAAGATCAAACCCTCAATGGGTCTGGTTTATGGATATACTGATAGGGATTTATTGTCAGGAAGAAATGTACCCCTATGCGGAATACTGGGCGATCAGCAGGCGGCACTGTTCGGACAGGCTTGTTTCTCGGAAGGAATGGCCAAAAACACCTATGGTACGGGCTGCTTCCTGCTTGTAAATACCGGGGAGAAGCTCTGCCAATCATCTCAGGGACTTCTGACAACAGCTGCCTATCAAAAATCAGGGGAAAAACCCCTGTATGCGCTTGAAGGATCAATAGCCGTTGCAGGCGCCCTGGTGCAATGGGTAAGGGACAACCTGGGTCTTGTGAAAACAGCACCGGAATTGGATATCCTTGCTGCATCTGTTGAGGATAACGGCGGGGTCTATTTCGTTCCTGCATTTTCCGGGTTGTTTGCCCCCTATTGGCGGTCGGATGCCAGGGGAGTTATTGCAGGGCTTACCGGATACGCAAATGCAGGACATATAGCCCGGGCGGCACTTGAGGCAACGGCATATCAGGCGTATGATATATTTGGTGCCGTTGAGAAGGATTCAGGGCTGCATCTCCATGAGCTTCGGGTAGACGGCGGGCTCACGAACAGCAGACTGTTAATGCAGTTCCAGGCTGATATTCTCAATATCCCGGTAGTCAGGCCTGCAGTTAAAGAGACAACAGCGCTTGGGGCCGCATATGCAGCAGGACTTTCCACCGGATACTGGGAAAATGAGGAAGAGCTAGGCAGACAGTGGCGTGAAGATGTAAGATGGAATCCTGGAATGGCTGAGCAGGAAAGAACAGCACTCTTGCGGAATTGGCATAAAGCAGTTGATAGAACACTGAATTGGAGTGATTGAAATTGGAAATTGGCGGGTTCTCAATAATTTATATTCTCTATATTGTCCTGGCGGTAGGATTGTCCATTCAGCTCCTTCTGGATAATAAAACTCCGCAATCAACTTTTGCATGGATCCTGGCTATTTTTCTCATCCCTTATATCGGTGCAGTATTGTATCTCATGGCTGGGCTGAACTGGAGAAGAAGAAAACTGGTCAAAATACGGCCTGAGGAAATATTTGGGAATAGAATGCAGAACCTGCTGATAGAACAGGCTTCACAAATTCAGGACGCATATTCGCAAATTGGATCTGATATTTCCAAAATATTGACAATTACCATGAAAACCGGTAATGCAATCGTTACTCAGAGTAATAACCTGGAGATTTTTCACACCGGGAGCGAAAAATTCAAACGTCTATTTGAGGATTTGGAGAGCGCCGCCAAATCTATCCACATGGAATATTTTATATTTCGTGATGATGAGATCGGGAACAGAGTTATTGATATTCTTGAGCGTAAGGCAGAAGAGGGTGTGGAAGTCCGATTTTTGGTTGATGGAGCCGGCTCCAGGCCTATTTTTACCAGGAAAGGAAGACGGCGGCTTAAAAAAAGCAAGGTGCAGTTCAGGAATTTTCTCGACCCGGCAAATGTTGTTACAGCATGGCTGATCAACTATAGAATGCACCGGAAAATTGTGGTTATTGATGGAAAAACAGCTTACACCGGCGGGATGAATATAGGTGCTGAGTACTTGACAGGATTACCCCGATTTGACAGCTGGAGGGATATTCATCTCCGTTTCAGTGATGGGGGTGCAATTGTACTGCTCCAATCGATATTCATTGCTGACTGGGTTAACAGCGGTGGTGTTATTGAAAAATATGGGAAATACGTTGACCGGGAAGCGTGCGACAAAAAACCGGACAGACTTCTTCCGGTTCAAATACTCTGCAGCGGACCTGATTCGGAATGGAATACCATTCACAAGCTCTACCTGACCATGATAGCAAACGCAAACAAGAGAGTGATGATCCAAAGTCCCTATTTTGTTCCTGATGAGAGTATTGCAGCAGCTATTGAGACAGCAGCCCTGAGCGGAGTGGAAATATCGCTTATGATGACAGGGAAAGTTGATAAAAAGATCCCGTTTTGGGTTGCCCATACGTTTTTCGAACCGCTGCTTCGGGCCGGGGTAAAAATATACCTTTACGAGGCAGGATTTTTTCATGTTAAATCGCTTATAATTGATGATATCATGGCAACTACAGGAAGCTGTAATATGGATCAAAGAAGTTTTTTCCTTGATTATGAACTGAATACCGTATTATATGACCAGAAAACAGCGATGGAATTGACCAATCAGTTTGAAAATGATCTTGAAAAATGCAGACAAATAACATTGGAAGATTACCGGACAATCGGAAAATTGAAAAAATTCAGAAATTCTACATTCCGCCCCTTCGCACCGCTCTTGTGATTTTAAGGGTATAGTTCTATAATCGCAGTCATAGAAGAAGGGTTTGGAGGAGATGTTTACTATGATATGGTTGGAAGAAATATGGTATGTCCGTGATATTATCCGACCTCTGCTTGATATCGGAATCACTGCTGTTATTCTGTATCGTCTCTATTCAAATATAGCCCGGACAAGTGCAGTCCAGATTCTCAGGATCGTTATTCTCACCGGGTGTTTATATGCGGCAGCTTATATCCTTCAGCTGCATACTATGTTGTGGATATTTGATCACGTCCTGATAGCCGTAATAATTATTATAGCCATCATATACCAGCCGGAGCTGAGAAGGGCTTTCACAAGAACATGGTCGAGGGGCGGCAGATTATTCCGTTTCGGCAGCCAAACATCCCAGGAACAAATTGAGACAATTATTAATGCCCTGGCAATTCTCTCTTCAAAAAGACGGGGAGCACTTATAGTTTTTCCCAGAAAACTCGGTATTCGTGGTGTTGTTGATACCGGGACAAGGCTGAACGCGGATCTGTCCAGTGCCCTCATTCTCACACTATACGATCAAAATACTCCTTTGCATGACGGTGCTGCTATCGTGCAGTCAGGAAAAATTATTTCAGCAGGATGTTTTCTCCCGTTAAGTGAACAGGCTGATATTCGGCGAAGTTTTGGTGCCAGGCACCGTGCTGCCTTGGGGATGGCTGAGGACACCGATGCTGTTGTTTTATGTGTATCAGAGGAGACCGGCGCAATTTCCCTGGCATACAATGCTAATCTTTATTATGATCTCGATCCTGAGACTGCGAAAAGGATGATTATTGCCCTTCTGAATTATCATGAGGTTAATCCTGAAATGGTTGAGGAGGTGCTGGATGCCAAGCAGTAAATTTTTTCAGAGCCTGGTATATAACTGGCCGGCAAAAATATTATCGTTAGTTACCGCACTACTGCTTTTTTTTCTTATCCAGATGGTTTCCGCATCAGAGCGTTCATTTTACATTCCGCTTGAAGTGAAAATTCCCGATAATTATATTGTAGAAAATACTGCCCCGGAACAGATAAAACTGGTAATCAAGGGGCCGGAAGATGATATTTACCGCATTATCCCTGAGCAGATCACCAGTTCAGTTGATTTTTTGGATGCTGATTCTGATGGAGTCCATGTCAGGAAAATAATTATTGATACAGAGTTGGTAGTAGGTGATACTGAAATGATCATATATGTACTGGAACCGGATTCGGTTAAGCTGTTCCTCAGCAAGACGGAAAATGAGGATACCAAGTGATTTTAGGGATTGGGATTGATATTCTTGAAACGCATAGAATGGCTGAAAAAGCAAAGGATTCCGGGTTTCTTAAACGATTTATGCATCCGGATGAAATTGAGGATGCCCAGGGGCGGAAAGAGGATGCCGCTATGCTCTATGCTTCGCGGTTTGCCGCCAAGGAAGCTTTTGGTAAAGCCCTGGGAATAGGCTTGCGGGGCCTGAGACTTCGTGATATAGCCGTAGATCATGATGCGGCAGGACGTCCATATTTATCATTATACGAAACAGCGCTGGAGGCGTACCTTAAAATCGGCGGAACTTCAATTCATGTTTCACTTTCCCACCAGGATAGTATTGTTGCGGCAGTGGTTATTATTGAAGGAGATTCAAGGGGTGGAA
>JAGLNY010000173.1 GCA_023139255.1 Spirochaetales bacterium | reverse complement strand
GACGACCCCGAGATTACAAGTCACGTGCTCTGGCCAGCTGAGCTAAGGTGGCAAAATAGATGCTTAAGGTGATTATTTGAAATCGCCTCAATGTACTGTAAATAGCAGTTGTATGTCAAGGAAAGACAGAAAATATAAACAAAACAATAGTTTATTATTAGATTTTTGAAATCACCTCAAGCACTTCAAACAAAATTCGAAACAATGTTTAACCCTTCTTTATCTGTGTTATATCCGGTCGAAGTTTTTCTGCACCGTGAATGTATATGTGCTGAAGGTTGGTCCCAGCCTGAACATTCACATGCAGCAAGTAACGTATTACTCTGGGCATTGAGTTTTCACATTTACATTCCTGGACACAAAAAAGTGGTATTTCAATTGCCGGGAAATCTTTTCTCAATAAAGAGGCAGGATTAGCAGAAACAAGATCGTCTGTCTGGCTGATAATCAAACTAATTACGTCCTGGATTACCAAATTATTCTGCTGCATAATTTGATTGTACAATGCTGCAACCCCGAATTGAATATCTTCAATCTTATCTGATTTTATTTGTACAGCGCCACGAACAGCTGCTACTTTTTCCATTGATAGCCCACCTTAAATATTAAATTTTTGTCTTATTCTATTTATAAAGCTGATATTACTGCTAATATATAGCTGATAAAAGCTATTATGCCAATTCCTAAGAAAGAAAAAATGAAATCATACAAGAATAATTTTTTCAAAATCGCTGAATCGATGATAGAGACAATGACATGAATACATCCAAACACTAAATACGTTGTCCCAGTATACAAAGCAGCCTTGAGTAAAAAATTAATATATTTTTCCAAAGTCTGAGCATACTGTGCCCCGAGATAGGAAAAAAAGAGAAGAATCACAATAAAAAAAAGATAACCATTCAGAATTCTTATATAACGGGATAAACGATCAGGATTTTTCATAACATATTGTATCAATAAAAATATAATTGAGGCAATTGCAGAAAAGCAAGGTTTGTTCTGAAAGAATAAATAAAGAGATGAATAAATTATCTTTTTTAAAATTCTGGTTTGTAATTACTTTTTCTTACTGCTATAATAAATGAAAGGTTACTATCTAAATACTCCTATTTTAGAAATAGTAACCGGTTAATTGGCAGTAAACAGACTTTTTATACCAGGGATGATCTATGAAGAAAGTAATTATTTTCCTCTCCATTCTGATAATTATTTCTGCAGTTATATTTTATTTTGGCTGGATTCAATTGAGCCTGGAAAAGGACACATATGGGGTCGTTTTTACAAAAACCGGTGGATACAGTGAAAAATCAATTGTTTCTGGAGATTTTGCATGGTCAGCTGCGGCACTCATACCTAAAAACCTGGAAATAATTGAAATACCATCAGCACCTCGTACAATCTATTTGGAAAGCATAACGAAACTGCCTTCAAGTTCTTTATACAGGAATACTCTTGTGGGATCAGCAGAATTTTCTTACAATTTAAGTTTTTATATCTCATATCAACTTAACGACAATAAAGTTGTTGAAATGGTTCGGGACAAGGGTATATCTGCAGAAAATATTGAAAATTGGTATGAAGCCATTGAGAAAAAGATTACTTATATAGCTTCACGGGAAGTCCAAATATTTCTGAATAATGACCCTGTAAATCAAAAATCAAATTATATATCCTCTGAAAATCAGGAAAAAATATTGAATAGGATTCAAACTTTTTTTGATGAAATTTATCTACAAGATTTGGATATTGTTTCATTAACTATTCCTGACCTTGCTTTGTATGAGACCTCAAAGAAATATTATTATGATCTGACTGCAATTAAAAACAGCTCACTTCAAAAAGAAATGTTAAATACTGCTACGCAGAGAGCTGAAAATGAAGTACAGCTGGAATTACTGGAACGCTATGGGTATTTACTAAATGAATTCCCACTGCTTATTGAATATCTCAAAGTCGATCCTAATTTAAAATCTTTACAGTGAAGCTTTCGATTTGATGATCTGACTTCTATGTAAGGACACTAACTAAAACAATTCCACCGTTTATAACTCTGATCCTTATTTTCTCACAAAAATTCCTATTACTAATACTTGATTTTCCACGTATTATTTTTTCATTGAGCAGCTCCCAGACCAGCCCTTCGGTAGATATTGTAGTTTCCTGACTACATGGATTAAATAGAGAAATACAGCTTCCCGAAGCCAACTGCAAGTTTAAAGAGTTGGCTACAGTATAGATAATTTCTTTTTCAGTAATCCATATTTCCGGATAATTTTTACCTGAATAACTATCAAGCAGTGAAATAACATGATCGAGTCTCCCTTCTCCACCCCCAATTAAAATATATTCAGTTATACCTTTTTCTCTTATATGCATTGCCGTAAGTTCTGTGTCTGTATAATCTTTTTCAGCAGGAAAAATAATTTGTTCTAACTTTTTGTCAATCTCATTTACAACTGAATCCATATCACCTATAACAACATTAGGTACCAGCCCTAGCTTAAGTGCATTATCATAGCCGGAATCAGCAGCTGCAACATAGATTTCATCATTCAAGAATTTTTCAATCACATTCCTTTTTGGTATTTTTCCACCTGTAATTATAATCCCTTTCATTCTAAAACACGCCCCTTGTATAATTTGTCTGTTTTTATGTAATATAAGCAAATTTGTAAATCATAGTATGAAAAGTAAAAAATTATTACAACACCTGAGCAATGAAGCAATTTTAAGAATCTAAACTTTCAGCTTAATTCTCAAAATATTGAAAGGGCTTCACAAAAACATTACCAGATAATACCCAAGGAGAAGTTATGAATTCAGCACAAAACAAACTCGCGGATGTCGGAATTGTATTACCAGAAATATTGACACCGAAAAAACAGTATGATTTATACAAATGGGCAGTAGTTGCCTGTGATCAATACACCTCAGAACCTGCTTACTGGGAAGATGTTTCTTCCATTGCCGGTAATGCCCCATCAACACTGAATCTTGTATTTCCAGAAGTATCCCTTGGTGATAAAGATAATGATAGAATAAAAGAGATAAATAATACAATGAATGAATACATAGAAAAAAATATTTTTGATATATATTCGAATTCATTTTTCCTGGTAAATAGAAAGACTCCAGGCCTGTCAAAAAACAGATGGGGACTCATAGGTGCTTTGGACCTTGAAAAATATAATTACTCAAAAGATTCTACTAGTTTAATAAGAGCTACTGAAGGTACTATTCTTGATCGAATTCCCCCAAGAAAAAATATAAGAAAAAACGCTCCTCTCGAACTTCCTCACATCCTTGTATTAATTGATGACCCGGATAAGACAGTTATTGAGCCTCTTTGTGAGAATATAAAAAAAATGGAAATCGTCTATAATACTAAGCTGATGAAAAATGGCGGTGAAATTACCGCTTACAAGGTTTCAGATGAAAAACTCATAATGCAAATCGCAAATGCACTTACAGATCTGGCAAACCCTGATAAGTTCTATGAAAAATATAATTCAAACAATGTGCTTCTTTATGCAATGGGAGATGGAAACCACTCGCTAGCAACTGCAAAGTCCTGCTGGGAAGATCTTAAGAGTAATTCACAGTTTTCAACAAATGTACTTAAAAAACATCCAGCAAGGTTTGCTTTAGTTGAGATAGAAAATATTTTTGATCCTGGAATTGTTTTTGAACCCATTCACAGGGTTTTGTTTTCATTTAATAAGAAAAAATTATTTTCGGCGATTTCCAAATTTTGTAATAACTATATAATTGAAAAGATACATGATTTGAACATAATGCAAAATACTATTAGAAAAAGTAAATTTCAAGCATTCGGATATTCGGACTCAGAAGGACTGTTTATTGTTACCTTGAACTCTCCGACAGCTACAATTACTGCCGGAACTGTACAGTTAGCATTAGATTCTTATTTAGAAGATGATACAAAAGCTGAAGTGGATTACACACATGGAGCAAAAATTACATTTGAACTTAGTCAAAAAAATAATAATTGTGGAATTTTCCTGCCACCAATTTTAAAAGAAGATTTCTTCCCTGCAATTATTCAGGATGGAGCCTTACCAAGAAAGACATTCTCTATGGGAGAGGCTAATGAAAAAAGGTTTTATCTGGAAGCAAGAAAAATTTCTTTATAGATGAGACAATCTTTACTTAGGCAATTCAGGCAAAATTATAGTTGTGAGACAGCCTGAATTATCTCTTTTTTCTTTTTCTCTTTAGATAAAGGCCAGTATACATAAATAAATGAAGCAGAATCCCGGAACCAAGAGAGATAATAATAATTTGCGTTTGCGTAAAAAATCCATTCGGCAGATCAATCCTTTTTCCTAACTCTGCAGAGGAGGAGAGCCGGCTTTTATACGATGTATAGGAATTATAAATAATTCTGAATTCATTTTCCTGTAAATATCCATATCGGTAAGCTTCTTCAAGAATTTTTTGATAATCAGACTCAAATCTGATCTTATTATCAGTTAGCTCTCTATTTTCAATGAGCAGAACTTCCAGATCGTTCTGAAGTGCAGGTATCATCTGCTCGAGACGACGATTAACAAAATAACCTTTCTCACCAAACAAACCAGTAATAATTACATAAATTATCACGATTGTTGTTAAAGTATTTAACATATAATTTCTTGTCATTTAAGACTCTCTTACACTATAATTTAAATTAGTTATACAGCTTGACATAATACATAAAAAAGGAAATTGTTAGTATATACTGTTAATTGTATTCAATTATAAGGTAAAAGTAAAATATAATTAGTTGGTGGAGAAAATATTGTCGGATAAAAAGAATTATATTAATCCTGCAGAATATGGGCGATGGCATGAAATTACTGAAGCTGATACAGAAAATAGTATATCCTCCAGCAGGGCAAACAGATTATCATTAGTTCGCAATATACAATCTGAAACTGAAAATTTAAATGGAAACAAAAAAAATAAAATAACTTTTAATGAAGATACATCTCTTACTGAACTCGATTCAGTTATCAAAAAACTAAAAGAGAAAGCTCGTGAGGATCATGTATCTGATGCAGACACAAATAAAACCACTGCTCCTTCCTCTGATTAATTGAATTTTAATGATGTTGGAGGCAGGAAAAAAGCAATATTACTCAATTTGCATAAAAGAACTTGAATCTGCTGCTGATTAATTTCATAATAGAAGTGGTTTCTATTATTTATATAAGCTGTAAGGGGAGCACAAGAAAATGAGTAAAATCTTTAAAAGATTGATAACCATTATATCAGGTATAATTTTAGCTACTGTTCTTGTGCTGTTTTTTGTTAAAATAGCAGGAATTCTAAATATCAGTGTTAGATCTTCAATTCTAGTATATGATCTGCTGCAGAATCTTTTCCCAATTCTTCTATCGATTTTGTTTATAATCACAGCATTACTCTTTCGGCCTGCCTCAGCAAGAAAAATACCCGAGCATGAACCATTATTGATTACTCATGCAGATTCTTTCCTCTATAATATACCACCTGACGAACCCTATATGCCTCTAATTACCTATACTCCTGAAGTTCGTACAACTCAGGAGCAAAGAAGTACGGAATCTGAAAAAGATAGTTTAGGGAATGGTGAACCTGAAGCTATTGTTGGAAAGGATGAACTGTCATTTTTTCAGGGATTGGAGAATGTAGAGGATGAAGAAGTAAGTGTTCATGTTGAGGACAAACCTGATGAAACTAAAAATTACCCATCAGAACCTATTCATTCAAAAAAACCGGAGAATCAAGTAACCAGAGATTTAAATAAACCTAATCTGTTTTCAATTCGTATTAATCCATCTAAAGCAACCAAACAAGATCAGGAGCCACCTCCTGTTAAAGAAGTATTTGAGGACACCTTTGCTGCCAGGTTAGAAAAAGAGGGCTTGTATGCAAACGAACAAGAGTATGATATCTCTCTTGCCCTGATTAGGTTAAGATACAAGGATAAAAACAAACAAAACAAGCAGCTCCCAATATATGAACAGGCAATTCATGATTTTCTTGGAGAATCATCTTATATCTACAAATACAAAGAAAATGTAGTTAATTGTTATGCACTGATTCTTCCTTTCTCCGCATACAGTGAAACCCAGGAAGAACTGATTTCTTTATATAGATATATGAAAGATGCACTTGATGAGAATGAATTAATATTCAGCTGTGGTTTCACAAGTAGATTCGGCAGAAAACTCGAATCTGAAGTTTTAATGCGTGAGGCGGAATCTTCACTGAAAAAAGCATTAAGAAAACGGAGTTTCAGCATGCTTGGATTTGAGCCTGATCTCAATACTTTTAATACAAATATCTAATCAGTATGAGTTATATCAAAACAATCTCTATCCCGACATAAAACTGTATCAGGAAATTCTTCCTTAGCTTCTGATAAAAGAATCTTTAAGTCCCTATCCATATATCTTGGGCTATAATGTATCAATCCTAATCTACGAATGCCGCCGGCATTTTTAGCTATTATACCAGCTTGTCTTGCTGTCAAATGTCGTTTCTCTTTAGCACTATCAGATAATGCTTCCTCAAACATACCTTCACAAACAAAGAGATCAGAGTTGCTTACATTTCCCGCTATTGTTTCGGAATAAAGTGTATCTGTAACATACGAAAACTTCCTGCCGGATCTTTTCTCACCAAGCACCTGATCAGGATGGACAATTACCCCATGTTCAAGTTCTATACTTTCGCCCGATTGTAATTTTGCCCAAAGTGGCCCGCGAGATATTTTCAAATCTTCTGCTTTATCCGGATAGAAAACACCTGGCCTTTTCTTTTCAGTAAAAGAATACCCGTAACAGGGCTTTGTATGATTTAAGGCAAATGCTTTCACTTCATAAGCATCTGTTTCGATAATTGCACCAGGTGCATCCACTACCTCAACTTGAATTTCATAATTAATATACATATCCAGGATACGTCTATTTGCTTCTACAAATTCTTTTATTTTACCTGGACCAAAAATAGTAAGTGGTTCATCCCTATCAACCTGACTTGAGAGCATAAGCATCCCGGGTAATCCAGTGACATGATCAGCATGCATATGACTGATAAAAATAGAATTTATTTTTTTCCACTTCAGATTGAGTTTTTTTAATGAGATTTGAGTAGCTTCCCCACAATCAAATAAAAAAAGATCCCCTTCCCTTCTTAATAAAACAGAGGTTAAGTTTCTTCCTGGAAGCGGCATCATTCCGCCAGTCCCCAAAATAAATGCTTCAAAATTCATAAATAGCAACTTATCACAATTTTGTTTTAAAAAACAATACAAAAACTATATATTGTTTCATGTAGTATTAAGGATCTTGATGGTAGTTATATTTTTCAATCTTCTTAAAGGTATCAATATTGATAAATATGAAATAATACAAGTAAATAGAACAACTAAAAGTAATTGTTTTATATGA
>JAGLNY010000172.1 GCA_023139255.1 Spirochaetales bacterium | reverse complement strand
CCTCTTTATTGTAGTAAATCAAACTTGAGGCAATACCTCCTGCAATACCATACAGCTTGCCTCCGGGTGATGTGTATTGCGGTTTAACTGAATCTAAAGTATTCTTTGCAGCTTCTGTATTGCTAAGATCAGCCAAAATCCCTCTGTCTGCCAGATCTGCCCCAAAGGACCCACTGTTAATTGAAACGAAATCCGGCATTAACCCGGCTGCTGCTTTCGGCTGTAGGTATTCATCTATGTTTCTAATAGATGTGAAATCTACTGTAATGTGTGGATGTTCTGAAGCAAACAGGTTAACAAACGCTTCAGTTTCTTCTGGAATATCAGGCGCATGCATTGCAACAGTCAGAACGATTCCCTCAACTTCTTTTTCCTGTTCACCTGCGGCAAATACAAAGCCTCCGATTAAAAGAAAAGCCATTAAAATAAATAAGAATTTTTTCATAAAATTCCTCCTTAGGAATTATAGAATAGATGATACTATAAAAAGTAACCCTAAATAGTATTGTTTCACCTCCTTTTTTTGTTTATATACAATACCTGTTTTTAGATCTCCATTTTCTTAATAATACCGCGAATTCTGTCAGCCATTTTTTCTGCTTCAGGTATTGATAAGAAAATAAGATTTACAGTAATCAAACGTTGCATAAGATCCTCAGTAACAGGTGTCAATCCCCAGGTATACCGGTAATTGCTTTTTGATGTGTAAAATGGACAACGAACGGGGCAGTCAGGTTGAGTCCGGTAAGCTGTTGATTCCCTAAAAAAGGGAAACTCGTAAGCAGGATATAAATTAAACCCAAATCTTAATCCAATATTCATCTCTTTTTCCAGCTGCTTGAATTTTTCATAATATAGATTATGCTGCTCACCTTCCCAGGTACAGCTCCACCAGTAGCCGCTCATATGGGCTTCTTTTGGAACATTCCTTGCTTTCAGCCAATCGCAATCTTTTATTGCATTGTTAAGTATTTCAAGTGTTTTGTTATAGGTGTTGTTTACTATGTTATCGACTTTTTCAAGCTGGGCCAGTCCGACTGCGGCGGTTACTTCAGTCATCCGGTAGTTGAGGTATAAAAACTTGGGCGATTCACCGGAAAACCACCAGGCATTACGCATCCGATCGAAGAGTTCCTCGTTGTTTGTCACTGTCATCCCGCCGTCACCAGTGGAAAGCTGCTTGAACTCCTGAAAACTGAATACTCCAAGGTCACCAAAGTTACCTACATGTCTGTCTTTCCATGCAGCGCCAATCGTATGAGCACAATCCTCTATTAAGAATATCCCCTTATCACGGCAAATTTCCGCGATTGTGTCGATCTCCGCACTCTGGCCCCAAAGATGCGTAACAATAACAGCTTTTGTCAAAGGAGTAATATTTGCTAGCAGCGAGTCAGGATCCATATTGTATGTATCCCGCTTTACATCCGCGAAGCGGGGTACCGCGTTGAAAAAAACTGCTGCCAGCCCACCAAAATGTACGATAGGATCACAAATAACTTCAAAACCAGGTCCGGCCCCTGACACACTTACCGCTTCAACAAGGCCTGACATGGCATTGTTCTTTGCCATGGCATTTTTTGCACCGACTTTTTTTGCAAATGCACTCTCAAAACGCTGAGACATTTTCCCATCACCTAAACAATTACTTAGAATTCCACTCTTGATTACTTCAGAAAGGTACTTTAATTCAACCTCCCCGTATTTGCGAAGTTCTTCCGCTGCAAAGCTGTAATCAATCAGATGCTGTTTTGCATCACTCGTCTTTTCCTTGTCCATTTTCGCTCCTTTACTGATACACTTAAATAATATTCAGAAAATATATCCTGCTTAACTTATGTTATTTGCTACAGACTCTCCGGTTTTACTATTTTATTTTCTATAGCGGATTCAACAGCCGCGGAACAGATTGAAGCTGTATTAAAGCCGCTTATCACATCATTAAAAGGCTTTCTATCCAAACGTATATCATCTATGAATGTATCCATACATTTTGACCATGTTTCAGATACTCCACCCTGAACATTGTCCGGAATCCAGGAGTGTGGCAGCAATATGCAGTCATCTTCATGTCCCGGTTCGTAGAACAATGGAATGGAATCCAGCCAGACACGGTTATTATCCACTGTTCCCTTTGTTCCGAATAAGCGAAGAGTAAAGGTAAAAGGGATAATCGGTCCCAAAAAGACAGCCACCCTGCCGACAGTTTTATTTTTAAAGAGCAGATTAATTATTGCAATATCCTCTGTATCTATCTGGATTTTTCGCGGCATTCTGATATCTTTATAGCAGCTAACCTCTTCTACTTCACCACAAAAATAGCGGAGTAAATCAATATTATGTCCACCTCCCCCATGAATAGGATGACCTCCTGTATTTTTTTGTCCGGCCCATTCCCAAATATCCCAATCAGCAGGTATATGATGGATATAATCCGATTCAACCATTACCATTTCTCCTAGCTTTCCCTGATCCTGGAGCTGCTTGGCATATTGAACCAATGGATTAAAACGTCGGTGATAACCCATAGCACTCATCACTCCTGCTTTTTGTATTTTTTTTGCAATTTTTCTACTGTCTTCCAGATTTATAGCCATAGGTTTTTCAAGGTAGATGTGTTTTCCGGCATCTGCTGAAGCGATAGCTTGTTCGGAATGTAAAAAATTAGGTGTTGCAATTACAACAGCATCAATATCATCCCGTTTTAGCATCACCTGATAATCTTCATAAATTGATGCAGATGATCCTGTTTTTTTCTGGAAGTTTTGCATTTTAGTCTTGTCTGTATCTGCTATGGCAGTCAGTTCCGCGTATTGATTTTTAATAATATTGTTTCCATGATGCTGACCTATCCATCCTGCACCAAGCAGCCCAATTTTTATTTTCTCTATTTTTTTAGTCATGAAGCCTCCTTGTTTGAATTTATTCATAAATTACCGGTTACTTACCGGTGTTTTCATTTGATCATATTATTTTTATTTTGTCAACGACTAATATACATATTTACAATCATTTCATTCATTTTATGATTGTTTCCGCCATAATCAGTAATATTTTGATGATTTTTTATATATTTAGCCGGCTAGTTGCCATAACTAATTTTTATTTATACTAATATAAGTGTAATATGATTGTTTCGGTCATTTAGTGCTTGACATATAAACTTTTGTGGATAATATTGTTATAGTATAGATCAAATGATGATGGTTTCAGTCTTTACCGTATTCATTACTGGATCAGGCAAATTAGTAAAGGAGGTACCAGGATGAAAAAAAGCACGAATGGCTTTATCAATATTTCATTGTCATTAGCCGATATGCTGGGAGAAGAATATATCACCAGTGTATGCCGGGCAAAATCTTTTTTGGAAGGCAAATCCATAGATACATATCTTGATATCGCTTTTGAAAAGGTGGATTTTTATTCTGTTGAGCATCAGAAAAAATTGATTGAGCTAATCCCGTCAATAGGCACAAAAGTACTTGATCCGCCTTTTGAAGAGAAAATGAATGGATTCTCAACGGCTTCATTTGATTCCGCGTTCTCCGCGGAGTTATCCCCTCTGGCCGGAACCGGCTATTATAAAATAACAGAAAGCGGGGTGCTTAGAGCAATTACAAAAAGCGAGCACTACCATGCTCCTTTTGGTCACGATTTTCCAGGATATAAACTTATTGAGAATGCAAAAAATCTGGGAATCTCCAATGTTACCCATAATAATACCCGCGGGTATATTACACGGCTTTTGGAAGAAGATCTAATCCGGATTGTTCAGGGTTCCTATGGGGTAATAGACAGCGCAGGCAATTCTCCGCCTATCGTCTCATCTCCTGATTCATTATGCAGAGTACTGAATTTACAAACCGGAAGCCTTGCTGTAGAGGCAGGTCTAAAAATGATGCT
>JAGLNY010000171.1 GCA_023139255.1 Spirochaetales bacterium | reverse complement strand
GGCAAACAGGCTAATTATCACGGCACCACTATTCTTACGCAAACGATGCGTGACCTTTGGCCGGATCTTTATAGAAAATTTAAAAAAGCAGACGCGTATGTTATAAAATCTGTCCCTATAGATGATATTGATGCTTTCCGAAAGGTTGTTAAGGAATATGATACCGGCAAGTATAAAGTCGCGGGTTTTTTTCATGAAATTATACTTATGAATTATGGAGGCATAAAGGTAGATAAAGAGTACCTTCAAAAGGCATACAGTCTTTGTCATGAACGGGATATCCCAACCCTGGTCGATGAAATCCAGTCGTGCCTTTGGGCTCCGGACTTTTTCCTCTATAAAGAATATGGGTTGAACCCTGATTTTGTCTCCGTCGGAAAAGGTTTCCCGGGAGGTCAGTACGCGGCATCTAAAATACTCCTGACCGAAAAAATGGACAATTTGAATCAGTTTGGTGCCCTTGTTACTAACGGGCAGGAGGAACTGGCCTCTCTTGCCTACCTCATAACTATTCGTTTTGCTCATGCGAACAAAGACATTACCCGGGAATTGGGAGATTATTTTGAACTTTCACTTAAAAAAATGGCTGAAAAATTCCCGGATATCATCAAAAAAATAGAGGGAACGCGTCATCTTTCATCAATTGTATTTGAGTCAGCAGAAACAGCAGCGGAATTTGCCGGAATAGTACGTGATCGTGGATTTGATATCAGCGCGCAAACATATAAAGCAAACTGTCCACCTGCAGCGTTGATAAAAATCCCGTTAATTGCTGATAGAAATTTGATAGATGCATTTATCGCCTGTATGGAGGAAGTTCTGCAAGCTTATTGATCGGCAGGAATTGTTCTTATTCCATAGTCGGCTGATTCCAGCTGGAAGTCTGTTGGATTTTTCCAGCTATTGTTTTTCAGTATAGATAATACTATACTATTTGTTACTATGGATATAAAAGAAGTCATTAGCCTGTTGAATTTACAAAAATATGAAGATGTTTTGAAAACTGATTGGGACATCACATCCGGGGATAAACAATGTGTATATTTAGAAGAGGCCTCTATTCGTCAAAATGCTGAAACTGCCTCTTTAGATGAAGAAACCATATCGTACCTTATAATATTCTCCAGAAAAATTTGTTCAGACAGCGCCATACTCAGGCTGTTTGTTCATCTTAATCACCTCTTGTTTTCAGACAGTAAGTCAACACCGGATATATTTAATAACTATCCCAATCTGGAACCTGTACTTGGTATTGACAGCTGGACATTCAACCTGCTCCTTTTACTTAGCGGCTACTCTGCGGGTCAATCCTTTTTCAATAAAATGGGTATTCCTGAAGATGTATCTACTGCAGCTTTTACTGACGTTGCCTATTGGTGTACTCATTTCAAAAAATCATTAAGTGTTATAGGCATATCCCCCAGAATTCTCGAATGGGATCGGGAATTATTATTCGGCAGTTTGTACCGTTTGGGACGTCTCCAGTTCAATATCAGACCATTTTCCGGTGCTTTATATGCATTCCGCAGCTGTAAAACCGGGAATATTACGGCCCTGATTGAAAAGAATATCAATCTTGATAAAGAGGGGCAATATAACGGCATAAACGGTATATATTCACAGGAAGAGAATTGGGTCTCGACATTAATCAGAAGCAAGGGAGAAATTACCGGTAATCCTGTTTCCCCTCTTGGTTTTGTTAAAAAAGAACTTATAACCCTGGATCTTGATGAATGGGAAGAGGTGCTGGCCCCGGGGGATCCTATACTCGATATCCATATCCCCGCCGGCGA
>JAGLNY010000170.1 GCA_023139255.1 Spirochaetales bacterium | reverse complement strand
GTATCATCAATTCGCCTGGATAAAAAACCTGATAAATTATCTTTTAACTTTTCCGGTTTGCCAATTCCTTCAAAAGGTGTTCGTAATATATTATCAATGATTTTATTTATTCTTTTTAATGTTTTTTTATCCTGAGATTGCCAATAAAGGCAGTCATTCCAGGCATCTTTGGTCCATGCTAGTTTCTTAATCATTGATTATATCATGTTCCTCAGTTTTTCCGGAACGATATTGCTCAATCGAATTAGCAAGATGTTTAGCATTTGCAGGACTTTTTAATAAATGTACTGTTTCAATTAGCCCATTAAATTGATCTATGGACATAACTACTGCATCTTCAGCATCTCTACGAGATATAATTGTATAATCAGCATCAGATGCAACTTGATCTAACACACTTTTTAGATGACTTCTAGCCTCTGTAAAATTTACAACTCTCATGTTTCTCTCCTGAATACAGTATATATCAAAAGATCCACATGTACAAGATAAGGTACATGTATAGAAAGAAAAAAAGCAATAATTTATGCTTCGCTTTTCTTCTTTCTTAAAAAAATTTAGAGGCTCATTTCCACTTAATGAGGTTACAAGTTTGGTTCCTGGAAATATAATCAAGGAATCACCAATAACAAAACGTTAAAACTTAATGCACTAAAGCAAGTCAGGTGTGATTGAATCCCCTGCCCTAAAAAGGACAGCATGAATTCCTATTGATGTCGCAGACTCAACATTTTCTACCAGATCATCTGCAAAAAAGGCGTCGTCAGCCTCTATGCCTTCAGCTTCCAGAATAGAATGAAAAAATTCTGCATCAGGTTTTGCTATCCCCATTTGATGTGATGCATATACTTTATCAAAGCAGTTAAATATCCCGCATGTTTCCAGATAGAGAAAGTGGCTTTCGTACGTATTAGTCCCACAGACAACACGGCCACCCAGCTCACGCAAGGTAGAAAGCAGCGCCGTCATCTCCTTATTTTCTACAGGAGTGAAACAAGTTCCCAGAAGATCTTCATCAACTCTCGTTCCTGAAACTGAAGTATATTCAGCCCAAAAATCCCTGGATGTCAGAGTACCAACCATCAATCTAGCTAAATAGGTATCGTAAAAGCTGCCGAACTCCTCCTGAGGAACACCTAATTCCCTGCTGATTGACGGTACTACATCAACATTATCAAGAACCACATTTCCCAAATCAAAAATATAGAGTTTATACTGTAGATGTTTTTGTAAAAGCAAGCAGTCCCCTCCCCGGAAGATAGATTATTTTGCTGCAGCGAGAGTTTCCCTCTGCGCCTTACTGAGACCCCGGACTACCAGCCGGTACGATTCATCAACCATCCGTTTCTGAATCTCTTCAGGAACAGAATCATCCAGGTAGATGGAATTCCAGTGCTCTTTATTCATGTGATAGCCGGGGATTATAGAAGTGAACATATCCCGCAGCACCAAACTCTCTTCCGGAAGGCTCTTCAAGTTCACCCGCGGAACCTGTTCTTTGGGCGAACCAAGGAAAAACATCTTCCCACTAACCTTTATTACGGGAGTTTCCCAGTCAAAGGGAAAGCTCAATTCCACCCCGGGTTTTGTAAGCGCATAGGCTTCAATCTCTGAATAGGTCATATGTTACTAACTCATAAAGAGATCGAAAATATTTTCCAGGCCGCTTGTTGATGTTTTATAGATTTCGGTAAAGCCGCAATTAGTACAGCTCACCGTATTAAATCGCTTATTCTGGATATCAAGAAATTTTGAAATGCCACCGCCGGTCGCCGCAAATTTGCCGGTTTCATACTCAGTATTCTCACATTTTGGACATACCCATTGTTTTGCCATAATTTACTCCTCTCACTATACTATTTTCAATTTTTGCTTCAATAAATCTTCTACTGCTTCACGGATTGAGATAAATCCTATGGAATCAATAGCAATCTCCCTGAGTTTCAAAAGTACCGGTTCCGCCTCATCAGGCTCGTTCACAGAGAGGGCATCCCAGTCACTCACTTCGCAGGTGTATATAATATCATTTGTAAAATAGGTGATCCCTCCATATACATATTCATTACAGTATGAGGTTTCCCAGGGAGTGCATTCTGAAATAACCAGATTAACCTCTTCAATCACTTCCCGCCGCACAGCATCTTCCGCCCGTTCCCCTGGTGCCGCAGGCAGGACAATAGGAGAATATTTTGTCAGGATAGGTCGTGTTAGTTTCCATTTCGCGGCTTCCCCCTCCAATCATTTCTTTATAATCTTTTTTCTGATTGTACACCAGCATAACTACTTTGTGTAGTCATCGGCTATCCCGTTTCATCCCTAACCATCGTTTCATCCCTACCCGTTTGAAAGAATATTTTGTATAATGTTTTAGTATATATAAACAGATAGATTTACCTATTCAAGGAGAGGGATTATGGCAACACCGCACAATAAAGCAGAAAAGGGACATATTGCTGAAACAGTATTAATGCCGGGAGACCCATTGAGAGCAAAGTTTATTGCGGATACCTACCTTGAAAATGTGGTGAAGTTTAACGATGTTCGCAATATGCTGGGGTATACCGGCTTATATAAGGGGACCCGTGTATCAGCTATGGGAAGCGGGATGGGAATTCCCTCAATCGCAATCTACACTGAAGAACTCTGCAAGTTTCATGATGTAAAAAAAATCATTCGCGTGGGATCCTGCGGGGCTTTTCAAGATTATTTGAAGGTATTTGATATTGTTATAGCGATGAGCGCCTGTACCGATTCTGCATTTAATGATCGCAGGTTCCAGGGTGCTACGTACGCCCCTACTGCTGATTTTCAACTGGTCAGAAAAGCGTATGAAGCTGCTGTAAACAAGGGTATTGAACCGTATGTCGGTACGATCCTGGCTACAGACCTGTTTTATGGAATTGAAGGAGAGGATATTCCCTGGAAACTGTGGGCTAAATATGGTGTGCTGGCCGTTGAGATGGAAAGTGCGGCACTGTATACCATAGCTGCCCGATATGGGATTCAGGCACTTACTTTATTAACTGTATCCGATTCGCTGGTCAGCAAGCAGGAGACTACCCCAGAAGAACGTGAGCGATCCTTTCATGCGATGATGGAAATTGCGCTGGATATTATATGACATTCTGGAGGCTAACCCTCCATC
>JAGLNY010000017.1 GCA_023139255.1 Spirochaetales bacterium | reverse complement strand
AAGCCGTATGATATCAACCTGACAGTAATTCGACAGAAAGAGATGAACGGGACCGGCCATGCCATGCTTCAAGCCCGGTCGATACTGAAAGACTCCCCTTTTATAACTGCCTACCCTGATGATCTCCATTTCGGGACACCTCCCCTTTCACAACAGCTGGTAGATGTCTATGAAAAAACAGGTTGTTCAGTGCTTTCCACCCTGCATGACCCGCCCGATCTGCTGCGTTACGGTATACTTTCCCTTGCCAATGACGGATTCCATGTAACAGATATTGTGGAAAAACCCGCATCATTGGAAGAAGCACCCAGCCGTGAGGCTTCAATTGGCAGGTACCTCTATACCCCTGATGTTTTTGAGTACCTCCAGGAAGGATGGGAAAAACATACTGATGGTGAATACTATCATGTCTATGCACTGAAAAAACTTATGGGAAAAAATCGTGTAGTCTACACACAGATAAAAGGGCTGAGACTCGATACCGGGACACCGGAGGGTTATCTTCGGGCAATCCTGAAATATGCTTCACAGGATCCTTCGCTGAGGAAAATAATATGCGAAGAGGCTGCTGAACTGGAGTAGTATTCAAATGAAATAGCTTCACTTTACTGAGGAGCATACCTTTCGGCTATGTCCTGGTACTTAGCAGCCTCATCAGTTTTTCCGCGCTTTGCTGCTCCCGCTGCATATATTCTGCATTTATTAACCAGCTCACGTTCTGCCTCAAGCTGGTATCTGGAACCGGCATGATCCCGGAACCATCCATTTTCTGTCAGGTCAAGCAGCCCCTCAATCCTGAATTTCTCTATCTGGCCATATTTCCATGAAAGCTGATCCCATGTACCTGCCCGTTTCACAATTTGCGGCTGGGAGATGTAGAAAATCGGGTAGAGTGCCGTCCAGCGAAGCCATAGTTCATAGTCCTCTGCTATTTCAAGGTCATCTCGAAAACCGTTCAGTTGGGCAAATTTCTCCCTCCTAACCAGCACAGTCGAAGGTCCAATTATGCACTTTTTAAGGGAGTCACTGAACATATCCCCTTCCCTGACATGATGCATTTTCCGCTGACTTATTTCCCTGCCTTCCCGCAGCCATATTTCCCGTGTATGCACAATTGATGCCTCGGGATGCTTGCTGAATACTTCCAATTGACGGGCAAGTTTTCCTGGAAGCCAGAGATCATCAGAATCCAGGAAAGCAAGATATTCACCCTGTGCAGTTTCGACACCATGGTTTCTCACCTTCCCCGGCTTACCGGAATGACTTAACCGGAGTAACGAAATACGCGGGTCGTCAGGAAAATCCAAACCTGGTGACATCAAGGCGTCATTTGAACCGTCATCAACAATTATCAGCTCTAAATCAACGTTTTCCTGTGTCAGGACAGATTCTACAGCCTCTTTCAGCATTTCGTATCGGTTATGTACCGGAATTATTACAGAAGTCATGTTGGGATTTTATCACTTTTTCAATTTTTTTTCATTTTTTTTCAACTTTTTGAATTAATCTTCAAAACTTTTAAGTAATTAGTGTTGGAGGTATCTTATGAAACATATAATAACAAGAAAAAATTTGTCAAGAAAAAGCAGGTGTCCCGCTGCATGCCTGTCAGTGATTAGCGTTGTGCTTATTCTCACCATCTTTTCTACAGGATGTACTGAGACAGCGGGGAGCAGGACAGCATCACTTACATTATCTATTGATGAAGAGGAACCGGGC
>JAGLNY010000169.1 GCA_023139255.1 Spirochaetales bacterium | reverse complement strand
ATGATTTATTAGACACTACTATTTTCTTTTGCGAGATTTTCTCCTGTTTCAATTATTTCTATTGCTTCACGCGCATTGCAAATAGTGTTATTTGAATTTTTAAAATCTTTTAAATCCCGGGTAATAATAAAATCGATTTTTTCATTCAATGCCAATTCATCAATTACAGCATCTTCATAATCTTTAATATCTGATTCAAGCGCTCTCCTTAATATTTGTTCATGTGCTGTTAAAATACTCAAATTATTTAGCAATTTATTAATCAGCTTATTTCTTTTCAAAACACTGTATTTTTGTTTTTCCAGAAAATACGATAAAGTTGTTATTTCATGGGAACATACGTATCCCTTTATTCTTTTCTTTACACAAAAATCAAAAATTGCTACTGCTGATTGATGATCCATTCGTTTGTTGAGCATATCCAGGATGATGTTTAAATCAATTAATACTTTTTTCATAAAACAACTTTCTCATCTCTTTTTTATCCGGTAATGCTTCTTTATCCAATATTCCATACAAATCTTTTGCATCTGAAGATATGTTTTCATGATCTACATCCTGCTTTAACCGTGATAAATATTTCTCAACCAGGCTGGATATTGATTGTTTTGTTCCATTTGCATAGTGATGGGCAAATACGATTAAATTCTCATCAACATTTAGTGTTAATTTTTTATTCATAATTCCTCCACGTAATAGTTTATTAAAACATTACGTAAAAGTCAATTCTTACGTATGATTATTACATTTTGTTACGTGATTTTGTATGCTTATTTGATGAGTTTCCTCTATTCGTTTGTTCCGTACTTTTTCAGTGAATCAAGGAACTCACGTGGCGAGAGTACTATGATGCCGCATCGCGATCCGGGAGGGAAGTGTCTCAGATTGCCAGTGACGAGGCAATCTACATTGGCAGTGACGGCAACCTCGAGGAACTGATTATCGTCTGAATCCGGAAGAGATTTGTATAGTGGTGTTGTACTATGGGTTTCAGAAGTGTTCTCTATGTATTCTATTAGAATATCAATCATACTATTTTCTATCTTAAACCGTGGGCGCCGAAGGACATCTTCGTATTCAAACAGAATTCGCGAGTCAACACACAGCGTAAGAATGCTGGATGTAAGCATCCGAACAATCTCACCACAAATGCCGAATGGTGTAAGCATGCCCGAAACCAGGACGTTAGTATCCATAACGATTCTCATCGGACTCGCTTCCGCCGACTGTCTCTGGCTTTCCTAATCTCTTCGTCAATCTCCACCATCGTATAACTATCAGTTCCTTTTCGCATAGACTGCTGTTGTATTGATGTAACGGCCTGAGTAGCCCGAACCTGACGCCATGCAGCCAATGACTCTTCGACGTTTGTTTCGTCTATATCCACAAGCAGAGCTACAGGGTGGCCATTGCTGGTTATCACCATTTCCCGCTCATTTGGCAGTTCACGCCATATTGCAGCAGATTGCCCTCTTAAATCTCGTACGCTTAGAAATTTCATGCATTGCCTCCATTGTCACTCGATTGTATACATACATGTGTCGCAAAGTCAAGTCTTTTTTATGCACAGAAAATGGCATAACAGAAATTGATGTAACGAAAAGCACATAAGGACTTTTACTACCTCAAATCGATTCTTCCACTCACGAATTGCAGGCATATCAGCTTAAGGTCAAACAATAGTTCCCTTTAACCCAATCGCCTCAGCTACGGTACGCATACCCTGGATTGACCACTCAATAATTTCAGGTATTTCCATCTCCATCATTGCGGCGCCTTTCTCAATTATTTCCCGGTTTACACCGGCAGAAAATGCCTTAACATTCCATTTCTTCTTAACTGACTTCACTTTTATATCAAGGATACTTTTTGAGGGACGCACCAGTGCTGAAGCAGTAATCAACCCGGTTAATTCATCAATCGTGAAAAGGGTTTTCTCCAGTCTGGTTTCAGGTTTTACTTCTGAACATATCCCCCATCCATGACTCAATACAGCCTTTATGTAGTTTTCAGGCCATCCTGCATCACGAAGCATCTCTCCCGCATAACCAAGGTGCTCTTCAGGATGTTTTTCATAATCAATATCATGACACAGCCCAATCACTCCCCACTCTTCTTCATCCTCACCAAACTGCCTGGCAAAATACCGCATAACACCTTCTACGCTCAGGGCATGCCGTATAAGAGCCTCTTTTTTCACATGTTTATTCAACAATTCCCACGCATCCTGCCGTACTATTTCTGCCATAGATCTTTCTCCTTGCTTACTGTGGTCGACTGTCGGGCACCGGACCTTCCTGACACTGAGATTGTATCAGTTAAACGGATTGATTACTGCAATTCCTGAATAGAACTGACCGGAGTTCAAGTCTTCTGAGAGAATCGTACTACATCCAGCAGCTTCAGCATTGCTGATGATACAGGCATCCCAAAAACTGATTTGATATAAGGTTTTCAGTTCTACAGCTTTCCTGATCATATCCGGGTTTTGCTGTATTACTTCAAGTTGTTCCAGAATAGCTAAAGTGCGGATTATAACATCATGTCTCTGGTGGAGTTTCTGTAAGGAAATCGCTGCATATTCCTGAAGAACCTGGGTTGATATAACCCCATCTCCTGAGTCCATGAGGGCGGAAATTAGAGTTGCAGCAGTTTTTTGTTTCACCGGATCCCGTTTATCGTTAGCATATACTACGATGTTGGTATCAATAAAGGTTTTACTCATCAGTATTCTTCCGGTCGTACAGTTCGTCCCGGTTAAAATGATAGTCAGGGCTTGATTCACCTGCATACGACTGTGTCATAGCCATAAAAGATTCTCCAGCTGACAAGCTGTCATCCAGTGAGGAATCAGAAATTTTTTTCAGATATTCTCTGATTAGGTTATTAAGGGTTGTATGGTGACGCAGGGCATATTCACGACTTCTTTTAATCAGCTTTCCATCAGCTGACAGGGTAATATTCATATCGCTACCTCTTTTTATGTGCAGTATGTGTACACATAGTATAATATGAATAAATCGGCTTGTCCACATATTTCGCTTTTCCAATTAAGGAAATTCCACCTTGCTTATTTCACCGGTATACCAGATGGATGAATCAATTATCAACCCGCCATCATCAGCTACTCCCTGAATAATTCCGGATAGTTTTTTGCTTTTTTCAGCTGTATCAGCCTCTCCCGCTGCAAATGCCACCTGTTTATGCATACCATACAGCTTGTTATTCAAGCGCTCTTGCCATTCTGGATCAGTATAGTTGGCATACAGGGCTGAAAGTAAACCAGGGATTAAATTCTTAAGATCAGGAACGGATACGCCATGGTTAATCCCATGCAGTTCAGTTTCTAAAGCAACAGATGTGGGAGGAAATGGCAGGCCGGTCAGTGATGATGAGAATTTTCGCTGCCTTAGATTTAGGCCAATACCAATAAACAAACCGTTCCAGGATGCTTCGCAGAGTATCCCGCATATTTTCCTGCCTCTTACCAAAACATCATTTGGCCATTTTATTCCGGCCTGTAATGAAAAATACGTTTCAAGGAAATCCACTATGCCCAATCCGGTAAGAAGCGGCAGCAGTTGAAGGGGTTTCGAAAAATCTTTTCGATCGAGAACAAGCGTCATCAATAGACTTTCACCCGGGTTGGAATTCCACACTCGATGCTGCGTACGTCCCCTTCCGGCTGTCTGATGTCCTGCTACTACAGCAATTCCCGGCTGCTTTCCGGAAGAAAATAATTCACGGGCAATTCTCATGGTGGTATCAGTTGTTTCCATATACCATACCGGGGCATTACCAAATGGGTTAACAATATCCAACTGCTTCATATCAATTTACTATATACAAGATACAGGCAAGAGGAAAGGGGAACCGCAAATCGCAAATCCGCCGCTGAGTTATCGATAAACGTTGTCAATAAACGTCATTAATACGTTATTTAAAAAAACTTTTGCTTGAGTTTCTCTCATTCCTATTGTATGTTTATACAGAATCGTATGGATAGAAAATATGCAATTGTCGAATTACAATATCTGATTCCCCAATTTGCATAGTAGTTAATTGTTTATACAGTTTATAATTATTGTTTTTTTGTAGAGCTGGACATATAGCACGAAAAAGATTTTGTACAACAAAAAAGATTCAGTAGCCTGTATAATTATTCAAATCCATGTAAGCATGGATCGGAGAGCTTTGCATGAAGGAACGTCAAAACCGTCTGAATAAAATCAAGGAACTCATTCAGATTCATCATATAGACAGCCAGGAGATGCTTCTTGAATTGCTTATGAAAGAGGGATTCCATGTAACTCAGGCAACTTTGTCACGGGATTTGAAAATGCTGAAAGTCGGAAAAATCTCAGACGGCTGGTCCGGCTACTATTATGCCCTCCCTGATAATGACTTGATTTCTGAATCAGAAAAAAGTTATATTCAGGATGTCCGGCGGGGTGTTCTTTCCATTGAATTCAGCGGAAATATCGGTGTTATAAAAACCAGGCAGGGGCATGCAGACAGTGTAGCCCTGGCTCTTGATGTATTATCATTACCTGAGATACTGGGATCAGTAGCCGGTGATGATACCATTTTTGTAATCCTCCGGGAAGAAATGACGAAAGAAGATCTTATACACAGCTTCAGGAAAAGAATTCCTGAAATTGAAGCCTGAGGGAGATCATCATGAACATTACTTATAAAAATCTCACTGATACAGCAGCATATGCTGAATTAGCATCGACTTCACCCGTTTCATTAACTGAAATATTAACACCCGAACGAATCCAGTCCTGCTCTATACCCGTTGGCGGTAACTTAAATTATAATTATGCAGCCATGCCGGTTAGTAAAAGCATCATTGATGTACTCCAAGCACTTGCAGATGAACAGCAGTTATCCGATAAATACCGTGCAATTCTTAACGGCTCTATAATGAATACTGGAGAATCCAGGGCAGTCCTGCATCATCTTACCAGGGGAAAGCTTGGAGATGAGGTAGTTCTCGATGAGGAGAACAAGCGGGAATTCTATCTTGAACAGCTTGAAGCAATGAAAAGCTTTAGTGAAAAAATTCACAATAAAGTCATAAAAGGCTCTACGGGAAAACCCTTTACTACCGTGGTGCAAATCGGCATCGGCGGCTCCGATCTTGGACCAAGAGCCTTATATCTTGCGCTATCTGGTATTACCCGAAAAATGTCCGCTGAGTTCATATCAAATGTTGACCCGGATGATGCAGCCGCTGTTTTTAAGAGAATTAATTTCGAGGAAACATTATTTATTGTGGTCTCAAAAAGCGGAACTACCCAGGAAACACTTACCAACCAGGGGCTGGCTCTCCGGAAAATGGCAGAATCCGGGATCCCGGGAATAATACCTGCCAAACATATGGTAGCCGTCACAAGCAAAACAAGCCCACTTGCAGCATCTGATGATTTTTTGAAAAGTTTTTTCATTGATGATTATATAGGCGGGAGATATTCATCAACCAGTGCTGTTGGCGGACTTATTCTCAGCCTGGCATTTGGTTTCAGGACATTTCAGAAAGTGCTTGAGGGTGCTGCGGAAGCTGACCGGAACGCTCTTAACCCCGATATCCGCAAAAACCCGGCTATGATGGATGCCCTGATCGGCATCTACCTGAGGAACATCCTGGGAATACCGACAACCGCGATCCTCCCCTATTCGCAGGCACTAAGCAGGTTCGCCGCTCACCTTCAGCAGCTCGATATGGAGAGTAACGGGAAACGGGTAAACAGGTTTGGGGAACCCTTAAATTACCAAACCGGTCCGGTGATTTTCGGTGAACCGGGAACAAACGGACAGCACTCATTTTACCAACTCCTGCATCAGGGAACAGATATTATTCCACTTCAGTTTGTCGGTTTCAGCTCTTCTCAGTATGAAGAGGATATTGTTGTGGACAACAGTACAAGTCAGGAAAAATTGAATGCAAACCTGGCAGCACAAATTGTGGCATTTGCCAGGGGAAAAAATGATGACAACCCCAATAAGCAATTCCCGGGAGGCAGACCCTCCAGCTTACTCCACGGCAAAAAGCTAACCCCGGAATCATTAGGAGCGCTCCTTGCTCACTTCGAAAATAAAGTTATGTTCCAGGGATTCTGCTGGAATGTTAATTCTTTCGACCAGGAAGGAGTTCAGCTTGGGAAAATCCTGACTAAACAAGTTCTTTCAGGAAACAGCGATGCTATTCTTGAAGCTTACTTCTCACTCTTGAAGTAGCTCAATCTACTACACATAATACATTGAAAAGGTTATTATAGACGGGAGACCGTAGGAGGGAAACTATGTCGGGCAGCAGTTTTGGGAAACTTTTTACGATAACAACATTCGGAGAATCACATGGCGGAGCTGTAGGAGTAATAATTGACGGTGTAACTCCTGGTCTGGAAATCAGCGAGCAGGAAATCCAGGCTGAGTTAAACAGAAGAAAACCGGGACAGTCTGATGTCACTACACCACGCAAAGAAAGCGATACTATTCACATTTTATCAGGCTGGTTTGAAGGTAAAGCAACCGGTACCCCGATGATGCTGATTTTATATAATGAAGATCAAAAACCCGCTGCCTATGATTCTATAAAAGATAAATTCAGGCCGGGTCATGCTGATTTTACCTATCTGTCAAAATACGGGATCAGGGATCACAGGGGAAGCGGGCGTGCTTCCGGCAGGGAAACTGCCGCCCGTGTTGCAGCCGGGGCTGTAGCCAGAAAAATTCTTTCCGGAAAAGGAATTTCTATCCTCGCATATACTAAACGTGCTGCCGGGGTATCCTGTACTATCGTAAACCCTGCAGCAATTGAACAAAATCCCATGCGGGCGTGCGACCCGGAAGCAGCAGTTGAAATGGTAAAAAGAATCAGGTACCTTGCTGATAAGGGAGATAGTGCCGGTGGTATTGTTGAATGCATTATTACGGGGGTTCCGGCAGGGCTTGGCGAACCGGCATTTGATAAGATTGACGCAGATCTTGCAAAGGCAATGCTTTCTCTTGGAGCTGTTAAGGGATTTGAGATAGGATCGGGTTTTTCCTGTGCCGATATGAAGGGAAGTGAACATAATGACGAGATGGATCGTGATGGATTCCTGACAAATAATGCGGGGGGTTCCCTTGGAGGAATCAGTACCGGGCAGGATATTGTTTTCAGGATAGCAGTTAAGCCCACCTCTTCAATAGCAAAGCCCCAGGAAACAAGGGACATTGATGGGAAACAGACCATTATAGTAACTGAGGGTCGTCACGACCCATGCATCTGCCCAAGAATTGTCCCGGTCGTAGAGTCAATGGCTGCACTGGTATTAATTGACCATCTTAAAAGACAAGAAGCCCTTCATTCCTGACAATTAATTTCATTGAAAAATATCAATAATAAACTGTAATTTACGGAGAGCAATTGTCAGCTGCCGCAGGTGGCCGCCATAACCGCTTTTATGGTGTGCATCCTGTTTTCTGCCTCGTCAAACACAACAGAGTGCCTGCTTCTGAATACCTCATCAGTAACTTCCATCTCTTTCAATCCATACTTTGCGAAAACTTCTTTTCCAACCTCTGTCTCAAGATCATGAAACGCCGGAAGACAGTGCTCAAAAATAACATCAGGATTTTCGGAAGCAGAGAGCAGTTCCATAGTAACCTGGTATGGTTTGAGCTGTGTTATACGTTCCTCAAATTTATCCTCTTCACCCATCGAAACCCATACATCAGTATATATGATATCAGCTCCCTTTACCGCTGCAAACGGGTCACTCTCACAGGTAATAATTGAACCGGTTCCAACTGCAAGATTCTGCATTTCATTCAGCAATCCCGAATCCGGATGCAAAACTTCAGGGCAAGCCGCCGTAAAGTTCATTCCCAGCTTTACAGCGCCTATCATGAGAGAATTAGCCACATTATTCCGTGCATCGCCTATATACACCAGCTTCATTTCATTAAAAGGTCTCTTTGCATGCTCTTTTATGGTCATAAAATCGGCAAGTACCTGGGTGGGATGATAGAGATCGGTCAAGCCGTTCCACACCGGGATTCCAGACCACTTAGCCAGGGATTCTACTGTTTCCTGCTTAAATCCCCTGAACTCAATTCCATCGTAATATCTTCCGAGAACTTTTGCAGTATCCTCCATGGATTCTTTTTTCCCCATCTGACTGTTCGTTAGAAAAGTAAGCTGAGCTCCCTCATCATATGCCGCTACCTCAAAAGCACATCGTGTCCTGGTAGATGTCTTTTCAAAAATCAGGACAATGCTTTTCCCCTTGAGAAGAGATCCCTGCTCTCCTGAACGTTTCTTTGCCTTCAGTTCGATCGCAAAATCAATTAAGCACAAGATCTCATCTGCGGTAAAATCTTTAAGTGTCAGAAGACTTCTTCCAGTAAGATTAGACATTTTCTCTCCTTTGATTACAACTTTTCCCTTATAAGAGGCATACTCATGCATCTTGGGCCGCCCCGCCCCCGAACAAGCTCAGATCCCTGTATCGGCAGGACTGTAACACCGTGTTTATCAAGAGTATCATTTGATACCACATTTCGTCGATACGTGACAACCACCCCGGGAGCTATAGCAAGAGTATTTGCACTGTCATTCCACTGCTCCCTTGCTGCTGCTATCCTATCACCGCCTCCAGTCTGTATCAAATCTACTGCGGATAGTTGAAGATATTTCTCCAGGGTTTCTTTGAGTCCTCTCTCCTGTCCCACCTTTAGTATCCGGTCTTCTCCCAATGAGACCGTAAAGATTTTTAACGCAGGCTCTACTCCCGGGTAAATGGTGAATTTATCATAATCCACCATGGTAAAAACCGTATCAAGATGCATGTAAGCACGGGTAAAGGGAATCTGGATTACAAGGATGTTTTTGAACCCGGATTCTTCTCCTCCAGATTCTGGAATCAGTACTTTCTTAGCAAATTCCTCTATTGCCCAGGCTTCTGTTCTGGCACTACACCCAACTGCCAGGGTGTTGGAATCCAGCACAAGAATATCACCGCCTTCAATACTGCTCCCCTCCGCATATCCTTCCAAAATATATGATTCGGCACTGTCAGCTATCCTGAATTTAGGATGATACCTCATAATTTCAGCGAGAAGCAGGCTTTCTCTTCTTCTCGCCTCAGTCTGCATAGTGTTAATAGAACATTTATTTCCGATTACAGATCCCGGATCACGGGTAAAATAGAGATTGGGTAAGGGGTTGATATAAAAGGGGTACTCATCCCGGATGTAATAGGACAAATCACGTTTGTCGGATGGTCTCTCAAGGGTAATTTCTTCTTTTTTTATCCCCGAAATGAGATGTTGGGAAAGTGATACATCATTCATACCAAAAAGGTAAGCCTTTAATGCTTCACATAATTCACGATCCGGGATCCCTGCGGTCGCTACTGTTTTTTCTATAAGAACATTCCTGGCTTTCAGGTTTATTACTGTCTCAAGGAGCAGATCATCCACATAGAGAACTTCACACCCATTATTTCGTAATGTTTCCGCAAAAGCATTATGCTCTTCACGCATACTGTCCAGAAAAGGGATATCCTCAAAAAGCATAGTATCCAGGTATTTCGGTGTAAGCGTTTCAAGCTCACTTCCCGGTCTATGGAGGAGAACCTTCTTCAATAAACCGATTTCCGAGAAGACATGTACTGAACTGCTATTATTTCCCATTATGATTCCTAAAAAAATGATTTCAATCCGTTTCTCTTTTTCCTGTTTTCAATTTCAGGGAGTTTGTCTCCTGAAAATCGGGAGATATCATCCGGGCTTCCGGAAACAAGCAGAATCTCATCTTCCTGAATTATATGATCACCGGAAACAAACTGCTGATACCCGTCTTCTTTTTTCAGTGCAATAATATTTAAACCTGATTCTCTTCTGAGATCTATATCGATCACAGATTTACCTGCAAGTTTTTTCGGGATTATCACTTCAGCAATAACAAGGTCATCACCTATGGGAAAATACCCGAATACCGCATCAGAAAAAATCATTGGAACCAATCGCTTTGCTGCTTCCCGGTTTGGGAACACCACCGTATTTGCCCCGATAATATCCAAAATTTCACCATGCTGCGAAGATTCAGCCTTGGCTACAATACGGTTTACCCCCATTTTTTTCAGGTAGTTCGTTACCAATATAGAGACTTCTATATTATCACCCAGGTCAATAATTGCTGCATCAATGGTTTTCGGGACAAGGCGCTGGATTGTCTCCTCATTAATCGCATCGGCAATAAAAGCGCTGTTCACTTTGTCCTTTATTGCCTCAATCAATTCACGTTTTTTATCAATAACCAGGATCTCACAGTCAATCTTTATTAGTTCTTCAAGCATGAATTTACCAAAATTGCTCAGTCCTATAATTGCATATTGTTTCATCAGCCTATTAAAACCTCCTCCTCAGGATACTCTATTTCCTCATTCCGTTCTTTCAGCAGCGGTATTGATAGTGATATGAGACCTACCCTGCCGGCAAACATGGTACAAATTATAATAACTTTCCCTGCGATTGACAGGGTGGCAGTAAGCCCTCCGGACAGTCCAACAGTCCCGAAAGCTGAAAAACTCTCAAACACAACTAATAAAAAATCGGGTTTTCCGCTCTCAGCCCCATTCATTTCCGTTATTGTGAGAAGAAAAACTGATACCGTCAGAAGCACTACGGCTTTACCCATAAAAAGCATCGACCGGGTTACTGTTTTCCGGGATAGAACCCGGTCCTGTATCCTGATCCTCCCCTGCCAGTCAATCTCTTTAAGAAGTGTTAAAAACACAATCGCAAAAGTCGTGGTTTTAATTCCCCCTGCAATCGAGGCAGGAGAACCACCTATAAACATAAAGATCATTGTCAGGAATTTAGACGGACTGCTCAAAGCTCCCTGCGAAAGGGTATTGAACCCGGCTGTGCGGGGTGTTACTGATTGAAAAAGGGCATTCATAAACTTGTTAAAGCCGCTCATATCTTTCAACGTCCCTTTTTGCTCAAACAGCAGGAAACAGACTGTCCCTGCAGCTATCAGTAATACTGTTGTAATAAAAACCAGACGGGTATGAAGGGAGTAGCGCTTTTTCTTTTTTCGAACTACATGGATTACATCATTAAATATCAAGAACCCAAGTCCGCCTGACACAACCAGTAACATGATAATAATGAGAACATAGGGATCAGATGTATATCCTTCAAGACTATTCGGGAATAATGAGAATCCTGCATTACAAAAAGCTGAGACTGAATGAAATAGCGCAGTAAAAAATGACGCTTCAGGTACTGTTGTTTTAAAACGCAACCAGAGGAGAATAGTACCAGCTAATTCAATAGAAAAAGTCATTACTAAAATGTTTCTCAGGATATTATGTGCCTGGAATTCTATTGAATCAAGATAGTATTTACGTACCGTCTGGAGGTTCCGCATCGACACCTTTTTATTCCTGACAGAGACAAAAAACATTGTAGTAAAGGTGAGTATCCCCAGTCCGCCAAACTGGATGAGTAATAAGATTACAATTTTACCAAATAGAGAATAAAGAGCAGTATCAACCGTTATCAGTCCAGTTACACATACTGCTGAGACTGCGGTAAAGAAAGAATCAAGAAATCCCAGTCGATCCGGTCCATTCCAGGCTGCCGGAAGGTATAGCAATATAGTTCCAATCCCAATCAGCGTTAGAAAGTAGGAAAACAGGGCAAATCGTTCTGATGTACTTTGTCGTTTCATTCTGAGAAAACTCTAATACATATAGGGTGGTAATGCAATAGGCGTAATCCGATTGGGGAGACAGCATGATGGCTTTCATCAGTCATGAGGGGACATATGAATTATTACTGTGTTCCGTGAAATGGTGCAAGTGTAAGTAAATTTCTCTATGAAATTAATCGTGCACTATGCAGAAGAAGCCAAAGAAAACAGTTGAACTGGATGAAGTTCGGTAAGTATTTTGATACTATGCTGCCAAAGTTTCATGTGACACATCCTTATCCGGAACAACGCTTTTACGCCAAATACTCAAAGCAGGAGCCGTATGCGTTAGTAGCACCCGTACGAATCTATGCAGGGAGTGCCGGGTAATCGGCATTCCTACTGCGACCTCATAGATCCGCCAACTCTGAGATTCAAAGAATCTCAGAGTTGGCTTTTGAAGTTTGCTAAAGCAAACGAAGTATGCAATACGTACTTTTGTAAGAATATGATGTTTAACACCTTACTCCGGCGGACGCGAATTTCGAAAGAATTCAGTATATTTGTGAGAAGTCATTGAATACACAGAAACAATTTTCCATTTCATGAATATACTCCAATTACCATCCATGAAGTTTATGGGATCAAGTAGACCACGGATGAATCGTTACCCCCCAGTCCAAATCAGCGTCCTGGATATCCACCACATAAAAAAGGAATTCTATGTCATCTCCTGCTTCATAACATTCCAATTCCACCATCCAATACTGCACAATTGAAGGTGCTAATCTGTATTTAACCTGTTTTGGAATAGGTAAACCAGAGAGGTCAAAGGCTGCAGGTTCTACTTTCCCGTCGATGCCGTATTCGCCTTCCGATATTTCTACTAATGTGCCTTTTATAAATCCTACCTTATCTTCATACACATTGTACATATCACAACTGAGAAAAAGTACGGATACTATGACTGCCAGTAATACAATTTTCCATTTCATGAATATACTCCATTTACCATCCGAGTGGGTAAATATGGACTAATGAATAAATCAACCCCTCTAGTTGATCCGTTGATGTAAAAAGCACTGAGTTTAGTGATTTAATAGAGACATCAGCTATCAGTGTTGCATCTGAGGGACTTACTACCGTACACCAAATAAGGAACCATGACTCTGTAGCTGCTGCGTAATAATAAACTCTGCCGATATTATTGTTATGATAATCCATGGGATTATCCAGAGGGTACACAGGATTTGGCGGACTTCCATGTTCATGCGCATCGGTGAAAGTTTTTGCCCATGAAATTCTTTCGGCTTTTGTACCGCCGACATTCTTGGCAATAAGCGCATTCCAAATACAATGTCTGAACCCATCAGCAGGATCAAGATACTGCTTATAAGGAGGCCAAGGATACTTCTGGTTTGTATACGTCCCAGCCAGAGTTGCTGCTGTTGCTGTCCCTGGAATTTGCCATGGATTCCAGAAAAGCAGCCAGAATTCTTCACTGTTTAGACCGCCTGGATAATCTACATCGCGAGAAGCCGTCTCCGGCTCGTAATCTTCTAAAGCCTGGTACAGATTGTACCGTTCCTGCTGCTGATAAATTGATCGGATAGTTTCAATATTCACGAATATCTCTTCATCCGTTAACTCAGGAAAATCATTTCTGATTATTTCAAGGTCCTCTTCCATTTTTGCCACATCGCCGAGAAGCGGATATTCGTTCTTTTCTCTGATGATTATTACTTCCGCCGCTAAATCATCCAGAGAGATAGTATACTCTACTTCCCCGGTAATGCTTCTCGATTGTAAATCAGGCATGGATGTGTTTATTAATACTTTATAATCATCCAATGATAATTCCAATGCATCCTCCGGAACGCCTTCTTTCAAAATTACTTTTAAACCATCTTTTTCCGTAACAACTTTTTTTGGCACATCGGTATCAATAAAACCTTTCTGACATGAGCTGAACGTAATAAGTACAGCAAATACAACTAATAAGACCGAATAGATTCTTAATCTTCTCACTTTTTAATTCCTTTTTTTTTATAAAAAATCCTACATTTGTAAGTGATTACATGTTAATAAGTATATTATTTTTAAACAAATTGTTAATGAGTACATTCGCATAGTAATACAATGATAAGAAATTGTATATCATACCAAAGCACTAGACCTCTATCTTATTTCCACATATATATTTAGCTACTTTCTTCCATCTCGAAAGAAAATTGATAGAAATAATTTTTTATCTTATAGTACCCAAGTATTAGAACATTATATATTGTACTTCACTTTTTCTTACTGTGTAACAAGGAGACATATTTCCTTGATTGCTCAGAACAAACATCGTAAGGATCACTGGATACGACAGAGTATCCGGGAGTAAAAGTGAAAAATCCGGATAGATAGTTGGTACTGATTGGCAGGAAACCACAACATGAGAGCCGAATGGAAAAGATACGCTTGTTTGGGGGTGATATTCAGAAAACAGCTTGAAACAAGTCCGGGGAACTATTTTTTTTACCCTACGTATGAATGAAGAGGCCCGGCTGCTTCGCGAAACACTCGCACCAATCAAGGAAATAGCACAATTAACAAGTTACCAGGATATCGTTCATTTTTACACAGCTTTAAAACTCACTTTGAAAAAACGCCTAAATTGTATCTAAAAAACACTTGCCTTTGGATTAAAAATCTTCGCTATAAAAAGTTTTCGCCCCTATGTGGGAACCATGATTCTAAGTAACTGCTGGCTGACATTTAAAATTACCGGGGTATTCCAGGCTTTTCACCGCTGCTTCAAGTTAACCATCAGGTATCTCATGCAGGTTTTTCTTTTTTTCGGGGTTATACCCCAAAAAAAAGAAAAAGCCTGGCAGACGAC
>JAGLNY010000168.1 GCA_023139255.1 Spirochaetales bacterium | reverse complement strand
AACCGCTATTACAGACAGAAGCTGGTAGACCATAACCGAACTGGAACGTGCAGAAAGGTTTAAGACAGTACGATGCATTGTTTCTTTCTGAGCAACTGGGAAAATATGTCTTTAATTATGATTACTTCAAAACTAAAATCAAATTGATAGGTACCAGCTGCTAATTTGTATGTATCCAGAGTATCCGGACCGCATGAGTTGGTACCTAATCCCCGTTGTTGGTAATCAATATTCAGGATAGTTTCATCCCGCTTTTTCAGTTCACTGGTGTGCCGTGAATTGTAATAATCATGTGCACTAAATTTGGCAATTGAGAAATTAAATCCTTTTTCAGAACTAAATTTCAGAGCACTCTTTTCACCTTGAATCTCCAGGTTCGTGACATCGCAACGATTACCGTTTTCCTGAGGTAAAATGTAAGGAGTAAACATATCATCTACAGTGCTTTCATATTTTCCAAAGCGGGCTCCAGCCTTACGGTCACTATAGTTTTCATGTGGACCTCTGCCGAACCAGGAAACCTTCTCCATTTTTTTTGCTAGTGCCATGGTGATACCAACCCTTGGTACGTCAGTAATTTTCTCATCAACCTGAATCGTATTATCCACCTGTATCTGCCCATTATGAAATACACGATAGATTACCGTGTGTTGTGAACATGTTTTATTATATTAATGAAACACTTCCTGAAGGAAAAGATTCTGCATGATAAACAACAGGATATAAGCCAGAATCCCGGCAGCAACCGGTGTGGTAATCCAGCCAATACTGATTTTTCCTATAATGCGAAGGTTGATATTTTTCCCGGATTTCGCAATCCCGACCCCCAGTATTGCCCCAACAACCGCCTGTGAGCTTGAGACCGGCACAAGCGGAAACGAGGGGAGATTATGAGAAACCAGCAAATCTTTAAGCCCCTGCGAAGCAAACAGAAAAAGAACTAATGAACTGGATAGCACCACAATAAATGCGGTAATGGGGGAGAGTTTAAAAATACTGTCACCGACAGTCATCATAACTTTCTTCGAGTAGGTAAAAATCCCGACAGCTATGGCCAGGCTGCCAAGTAGAAACAGCATTTGCACACCTGTAAGGGTAAACATATTCATGACATTTACATCACCGAATGGGGATACGGGAATAAAAACTCCCATGACATTGGCAATATTGTTTGCCCCGAGGCTGTAGGCCCCAAAAGCACCGGCAAGCATCAGGGCAAGCCGTGTATAGGCATCCATCCGGATCATATGAAAACTCAGTTTCCTAAGCAGCAATTTCACCAGGAAGTAGAGCGAGAATGAGAACGCGGCAGAGAGCAGTGGGCATATTACCCATGTGGAGACAATTTTATAGAGGGAATTAACATCTGTCGGCTTGCCGGAAAAAAAGTTCCACCCGATAATGGCCCCGACGATAGCCTGCGAGGTTGATACCGGCAGTTTAAACCGTGTCATCCAAAAAACGGTAAATCCGGCAGAGAATGCCACGGTAAATGATCCCGGGAGGGCATTCACCACGCCCAGTTTCCCAAGAGTATGAGAAGCTCCAGCCCCGCTTACTACTGCACCGAGGATAACGAAAAGGCTGCCGATTATCGCGGCCGTACTGAACCTGATCATTTTCGTACCGACTGCGGTTCCGAATACATTTGCGGCGTCATTTGCGCCAAGAGACCAGCCAAGAAAAAGTCCGCTTGAAAGAAATAGAAGAAGGGTAAACATTGGTGCAGCCCTTCCCTAAATTGTACGCTTAATCGCAGCGACTGACAGCCGTTCACAGACCGATTCAGCTTCATCCGACACAGCAGCTATATGTACAGCAAAATCCCGGAGCTGCATCTTCTCTGCCAGCTCCTTAGGGTCATCCAGGGAAAATAATATTCTCTTGATTCTGGCCTCAAGGACATCAGCCTCGTGCTCATAGAAATAAGTTTTATTTATATAATCATTTATAAGGTGAATATTCTTAAAGAACGCCCGGGCTGCCATAACTGTGTAATCCATAGCATTCATGGAGGCTTCTGCCAGATTGAGGTAATCAGCGGTCAGATGTTCGGGAACAACGGGTTGCTCGATATCAATCTGGGTAAGCACCTCCTTGGTGAGATCAATAACATTATCGATATTCTCGATCAGGCTGAGCACATCCCCCCTGGACTCGGGAATCAGCATCTTTGTATAAAGTTTATACCGTATTTCACGCCGCTTACTGTCAACCCCGGATTCAAGTTTATCAATCCGCTTGAGTCGTTCACAAAATTTGTCCAGATCCCCGGCAAGGTACTCTTTAATTGCAGCATGAAAAACAAGGGCCGCTTTGGCAATATCATCAAGCATTGCCTCAATCTCCCCTTCCAGCATGGTAACTCTGTTAAAAAATAGACTCATATCGGCACGCACCTCTCCGGAATTTTATTATAGTGAAATCCAAGGGATTTCTATCCTTTAGAAATTATTGCTCCAAGCAGTATTACAGAAATCTGCAAAACTGTCTATAACACAAATAATCCTACATAATCAATTGATTATACCAGAGTTTTATTGAGATATAAACTGCAGGGAGTTTGAACATATCGTGCTATAGTGATCTATGGAAATAATTCCTGTAACAAATCGAAAAACCATGAAAGCGTTTGTCAACTTTCCCCGTACTCTCTACAGGAATAATCCCTATTGGGTACCCCCTATGTGGGGAGAAGAGCGGCATGCTTATGATGGGAAATCCAATGTGATGCTCAAGGATAATGATTACACTCTATTATTAGTCTATGATCAGGGAGCGCTCTTTGGCAGATCTCTCGTCTATATCGATGCAAGCTTCAACCTCTATTATAAATCAGCTGTAGGATTTTTCGGTGCTTTTGAATGCGTCGACAATCGGGAGGCTGCCAATTTGCTGCTTTCAACATCCGTTCAATGGCTGCAGGAACGGGGAATGACTTCAATGCGGGGTCCTATCCACCCAATAGCCGAGAGTTGGGGATTCCTCCTGAAAGAGTTTGAGTCAATGCCTGTCCTTATGGCATCCTACAACCCGCCCTATTACCATGATTTTATGGAGCGATTTGGTCTTGAAAAAGTTAAGGACTTGTATGCGTATGAAGCAGATATCAAGACCGGTTATCAGATACCGGAGCGAATTGAACGGTTTACGCTGCGGCTGTTGGAAAGTCATCCGGAACTGTCTGTAAGAAAAATCGATAGAAAAAACCTTATGGTTGATGCTGAACACATCTGGAATATCACCAACATCGCGTTGAAGAATAATTGGGGATATGTTCCAGTGGACAAATTTGTGATGAAGGATATGATACGCAGGTTAAAACCAATACTTGATCCGGATGCAATATGGTTTGTACAGGATAAGGGAATTCCTGTCGGATTCGCTCTCGGGTTTCCTGATCCTAACCCAATAATACACTCTATAAAAGGAAAATTGTTTCCCACGGGTTTTTTACACCTTCTCCTTGGGAAAAAACATCTTCAAAGATATCGTCTGTTCGCATTGGGAGTTCTGCCGCAATATCATGGCATTGGACTGGATGTCCTTCTGTATAAACACTTATACGTTGCACTTATTAAAAAACAGGTTCATCTTGAAGCCAACTATATTCTGGAAGACAACTGGAAGATCCGCAATGCACTTGAGAAGCTGAACCTGGTCCATACAAAAGAGTACCGTATATATGAGATGAACATGTAGAAATGTACGCTAACTGTATTTTTTCCCTGCAATCCTGTTTCTAAAACATTATGCGGGAATGAAACACATTCACGAGTATAAAACTGATAAGCCCTAAGGAGAGAGCGGCGGCTAATCCGACCAGTAAGGGTTCCACTATTTCCGGTAAGTTGATCAGGTTTCTTATGAGCAATCCGATGATAATGGTTACTAATATCGGGCTTACCGGATTTTTTTCGAACGGAAGAATCTTTCCGAGTATTTCCGGGATAAGGAGTGCGCTCAGCATTACACCTATTGCGAGCAGCAATCCGGGAAGTAGTTTTATCCAGCCTGCCACCGGGTGTGCCGTAGAGTTTTCTTTAGAAGTTAGTTTGTTTTTTCTTTTTTTGTTAGTAATCATAATTTTAATCTCTGCATAAAGTGAATCACATTTTGTAAAAAAAAGAACCCCCGTTTGCAGAACGCCGGATCGTTCGGCTGCATCATCCAAAATACCCGGAAAGTCTTATTGCAGTATCTGCAGAGATCTTTCTTGTTCCATTTGTTATCTTTGAAACTCTCATGGGTTCTTAAACTTGGTCTTTTTGGATCATACATACGTAACGAACAAAGTCTTACGAAATTAATTCTTTGGTGTTTCGGAAACTGAAAATGACCATATTTGGTTATAATAGGAACGTAATTTCGCCATATCTGGAGAAATAATTAGTGTAATTTTGACAAACTCACGAAAGCATGCCATTATAGTGGTATGAAGAGGCATATCTACAAAAAACTTATATCCTGGAAAAAATCTGCAAATAGAAAACCACTTTTGATGCAGGGTGCACGACAGGTGGGAAAAACCTATGTAATTAAAGAATTTGGTAAAAGTGAATACAGACAAGTACTGTATCTGAATTTTGAGGAAGATCCATTACTGCACTCATTTTTTAACCAAACCCTGAACCCGATCGATATTATTAATTCATTGGAAATCTATAAAAATATAAAAATCAAACCGGAGGATACTCTAATCATTTTGGATGAGATCCAGGCTTCCGGGTTTGCACTGAATTCTTTAAAGTATTTTCATGAAAAATGCCCTGAATATAACATTATTGCAGCTGGTTCTCTATTGGGTATAGTTCTTTCATCAAATGCAGCATTCCCGGTTGGGCAGGTGAACCTGCTGGAGATGTTTCCCCTTACATTTTTGGAGTTTATTGAAGCACTTGATTATCATAATTATGTTGAATTAATTAATTCTCTCCATGTAAAATCCGAGATATTATTACCCTTTCATGAGAAAATGGTTGATTTATTAAAACTGTATTACATCATTGGTGGAATGCCGGAATCGGTTGAGACCTATATACAGACAAAGCAGTTTAATGACGTTCGTGAAAGGCAAAGGGAAATTCTTAAGACATACTCCTATGATTTCGTAAAACATGCAAATGCTATTGATATTCCCCGTATTAATCTTGTTTGGGAAAGTATTCCAAAATATTTAGGGAAAGAGAATAAAAAATTTATTTTTTCGAAGCTAAAAGACGGAGCCAGGGGAAGAGACTATGAATATTCACTTGAATGGTTAAAATCTGCAGGTCTCATATACTACAGTCATAATATCAATAAACCCCAATTCCCTTTAAAACATTATAAGGAAAATGCCTTTAAGGTGTATTATCTTGATACAGGTCTCCTTGGGGCAGCAAGCAATCTACCTCCGCAGATTATACTTGAGAAAAATAAATTATTTGTTGAATTTAATGGTGCGCTTGTAGAAAATTTCGCGGCTCAGGAGCTTCGGGCAATCGGTATAGAAGATCTTTTTTACTGGACGAATTATCAGGGTAAAGCAGAAGTTGATTTTCTCTTCGAGTGTTATCCAAATATTTATCCTCTTGAAATCAAAGCTGGTATAAACTTGAAAAGTAAAAGCTTACAATCATATAATGAAAAGTATAAACCTGCGCTTTTGATACGCAGTAGTCTGCTGAATTTAAAAAAGGATATCAATTCTCTAAATATACCTCTTTATGCATTATCGAAAATCAACAATTTCCTTTAATAATTTTACTGTTTTCCGTTTATCTACGCTCAAGACTTGTTCGGTTGTCCATGCAAATGCAGATTCTTTGTCACTGGCCTCAACCACTCTTCGCAGTATCAGAAAATCCTTTGCCAGTGTATTAGCCTCTTTTTCCTGATCTGTTTCTCACTCATTAGGATCTGAATTGGTATCATCGAAAAATGCTTGAAAGGTAACATGCAGGTGCAATTTTACATGTGAGAGCAGAACCGTACTTCTGATAATTTTCTTTTATTCCGTCATCAAGATTTATAGCAATTCGTTGGGTTGATGCGAATCCCTGAATGCCGTTCGTTAAAGATACCATAATTGTCGGACTCGTGTGTAACTCTCAGTAATACAGAGCACTTGAATTCCAAGTTTATCCTTAAGCTATTTTAATTATTATATACAACACGAAACCCAATTTTATTTGAAATATTCATATGTTCTGCAAATTCTCAATAAAAATTCTACAGTCTTTTGTCCCTCCCTTGGCAGCACATATAGACTTGTATAGCAGAAATTTGTATTGTCCTATTTTAGACGAGTATATGAGCAGAATTGTCCAAATATCCAAAAGCTTATATCATAAAAGTATCTTCATACTGTAGTAGTTTAGCATTTAGATTTCAAATTCAATATAAGTCTTTTCCGGATGCAAAGAAGATCCAAGACGTTTTAATTCCATAGCTCCAGTCATTTTCCTTTTAAATATAAATGATAATTTATACCGCCCTTCCTCAAATGATGAATATAAATTATTGTTATCTTCTATAAATAACAATGACTTTGTATAATCCTGATTATGGACTATAGAATATCGGTTTTTATTAATTCTTTCAGCTATCGAATATTTCATAAAACTATGTTCATGTAATAGAATCCCCGATTTGTCATTTATCTTGATAGCCACTATATCAGCATCAAAGACAGATTTAGCGACTCCTTCAGGATCTGTTTTAAATAGATGTTCAATTTCACTACTTTCATATTCAGATTCTTTTCCGGAATGGATTCTAATGATTGCACCTGTCTGAAATATCTCATTTTCGCCAAAAGTATAATAAATAGAGAAATCCTGTTCATCAGTTTTTTTACATAAGACGGTACAACCTGATAAATCATTTTTTTCTTTTATAAGAATATCAATATATTCATTGTTAAAGTTTTCAGATTCACTGCCCTGTAATTGTGCATCTATTAATTTTACATCAGATAAACACTCGGTAATTTCTTCATCTGATCCTTTATGAAAAAATTCAGTTGTCACTCTATTCCAGTCAATTGGTTCAGGGCTTTCAAGAAGCAGTCCATAAGTATTATTTTCATCATTGAGTAAAAGTATCTCAAAATCATCAGGATAATCACGAATACCTAACCCAAATATAAGATTTAGTTCCTCGAAATCCTTATTCCCTATGCTGCCATTCAGTCCTGTCGTATCTATCGCCGAATTGTTTTCCAGTTTATGAAAATCCCATAATTTATTAGAAAAAGAATGTATATGGTGAATAAAACTGGAAAACTGCGAAGTGATAAAACTGAATTCATAAACTGTGTATAAGTTACCGGCCATGACCCTCGCTTTATAAAGCGTTTTTGCCCCAAGAACCAGTTCTTTTGACTTGGCTAATAGTTCCTCAGCGTATTGCTCTTCCTCTAAAATAATTTCATATTCACAATTAGAGTTCAAGATTCTACCCCATTGTTTTTCTTCACGGGTAAGATTGGTTTCAATATTTTTCCCCCATGGATTATCCAGTATAAGTTCATCTCCATTTTTATCTGAGACCGGGTTATTATTATTGTCCAATAAATGAATACTAAGTGGTAAATCTGCCATTAAATACATTCTCTCAATGTATCCTGCAGTTTCAAAATGTTTGTTACTCACATTGAACTTTACACCCACATCATAGGAGCGATAAAAAGGCACCTGAACCTCATTGGAGGAAACCTGCTGAGGTATTGTCTCTTTGATGTAAACGGATAAGTCTGTTAATGCACCTCCATGAGGATACTGGGTTCTATCAATATTATCTAGTTCAGCTTCTTCAGATTCAACAGAT
>JAGLNY010000167.1 GCA_023139255.1 Spirochaetales bacterium | reverse complement strand
TTTTTCTGCAGCCGGAACTGAGCGACCGTTGCAATAAAAATCACGATGAACAGAATCCATGAAATTGCTGAAGCATACCCCATATTAAAGTAGGTAAACGCGTTGCGGTACACCTGTTCAACCGGCACTCTCGTAGCCCCTGCCGGTCCTCCCTCAGTCATGATGAAAATGGACTCAAATACCTGGAATCCATTGATTACATTAACAACAACCAGGAGAAATATTGTCGGTGATATCAGCGGGAGAGTTATCCGGCTGAACTGATTCCAACGGGAAGCGCCGTCTATCTGGGCAACTTCGTAGTACGTACTATTGATTCCTTTTAGTGCAGCAAGAATTATCAGGGCATAATAGCCGGTATCCTTCCAGACCGCGGCAATAACAATTCCCGGCATAGCCCAGTATCTATTTGTCAGCCATGCCGGCCCGGTTATACCAATGACCTGAAGCCAATCATTAATCAGTCCGTATCTCCCGTTCAGGAGCCATCGCCAGATCAGTGCTACTGCCACCCAGGATGTAAGAACAGGAATATAGAGCATGATTTTATACAATTTTTTTGCTTTAAAGCTCTTTGAGAGAATCAGGGCCTCACAAAGCGAAGTAAAGAGAACAAGCGGGATATATAGTCCCATGTAATAGAAAACATGTGAATACTGATTGGCAAGGTCCCTTGTAGTAAGGTACTTCTTGAAGTTGTCAATTCCCAGAAATTTAATGGCACTAAGTGGTTTCAGGGGATCATATTCCAGAAAGCTGATCACCAAGGAACTGAAAATCGGAAGAAGAAAAAACACCATAAGGCCGAGCAGTGAGGGAAAAAGAAAAATTGCCACTGCCCATCGCTTCTGCCGTTCATTGCCTATATACATGCTTCCCCCTATACACCCGGTTTAGAAAAGAATTCTTTTATTGCCAGGGTAGCAACGCCCCGTACCCAGTGATCCGTATCAGGCTTAAGCACATGGATATCAATATCCTTTGCCAGTTCATACACGGTATTTTCGGCAATAACTTCCTTCATCCCGTCCATGAACAGATGCGCGGCCCCTGCACGTTCTCCTCCTATTATCAACGCTTCCGGATCGAAAAGATTGATCAGGGTAGAGATTCCGGCCCCAAGATATCGCCCGGCCAGGGCAAAGGCTTCGAGACATACCGGATCCCCCTTTTCTGCTGATTCGGTCACCTCAATAATAGATGGGTCCCTGCCATCTTTTTTATGTACATACCCGACAATGGCATTATCTGAGGCAAATGCTTCCAGGCACCCTTTTTTTCCGCAGGAACAGACAGGGGCATCCTCTCCGTAGGCTATTTTTATATGACCGAACTCACCTGCGCCGTGATGGTGTCCTCGATACAGATTTCCTTGCAGTACAATTCCAAGACCAATTCCCTCACCTATTGTTATGCACAGATAATTACTGTAGGGTTTTCCTATCCCAAAGAACTTCTCGCCGATAGCGAATGTATTTACATCATTTTCCAGGTAGACAGGAATCCCAAAGTGTTCTTCCAGGATATTCCCGATTTGGATATACTTCCATTCCAGGATCGAACTTTCAAGCAGGATGCCGTTAGTACTGTCAATCCTGCCGCTCATCCCTACCCCGATTCCCAACACATTCATCGGATCGACATGGTTTGTCATCAGCACTGTCTGACTTGTATTGATTAATTCATGAATAAATTGCTTCAAGTCTTCTATATAGATTTCCGGCTCCAGGCGGCGGGGTACCTGAGTTTGTTTCTTCAAGAGAACTTCTCCACCGAGATTCACTACCGCGCCGATTATCTCCCCTTCCATTAACTTAAGACCTATTACTATACCGGCATGAATATTCAGCTCCAGTAAAATAGGTTTCCTTCCGCCGGACGAAATGCTTTTCCCCGTCTCAGTAATGAGATTCTGCGAAAGCATACTTTCACAGATTGCAGAGCATGTGGATCTGGAAAGACCGGTTCTCCTTGAAATCTCTATTCTGGAGATAGCTCCGGCTTCCCGGATAGTATCAAGGATTATTCCAAAGTTGATTTTCTTAATCAGGTCATTATCGCCAGTTTTCACAAGGTTTCCTTTTGCTATACTTAGTTTTACCGTCGAACAAACAAAGTTTACACCCTTTCATTCTATCTGTCAATATGTAATGTAGAAAAAAATAGTTAGGCTTATTAGTGAGCTATTTGTTCTTGACAGAGAGCATATTATGACCTCAAATTAACTGTAGCGGGTGTCTTTGGCAAAGAACCTATCATACCCCCTTCCAGAGGAGTGCTTAATGATAATTATAATCGCAGGTGTTTCACGATCCGGAAAATCCACTGTCGCAAAACGACTTGTCTCACTTACAAACTTCAATCTTATTCCATTTGACAGTATTATCACTACTCTGGAAAATTTATACCCTGAAATTGGTATTAGGCATTTTGATGATAACGCAACATTCAGCCCAAAATTGGCAGAATTTACTGCAGTATTTATCTCACACCTACAGTACGAGGAGCTTGATGAAATAATTGATATATATCAGTTGTTTCCAGCAGATTATGTTACGCATATTGTCGATTCAGGAGCTCAGATCATCTATTTAGGATACCCGGACTTGTCTGCAGAAGAAAAATTGAAGTATATCAGAAAATATCAAAGAAAAATTGATTGGACTACTGATATGAAAGATGAGGAGATGCTGGCGATCATTAGTAAATTCATACACGAAAGTAAAATTATGCAAGAACAATGTAGAGACCACAATATACCATTCTTTGATACTGCAGAAAATTTCAATGGGAATATTGATAAAGCCGTTAAATATTTAGTTGAAATTATAGAGAATAAAAGCATCTAAATTTAAATTATCCTGCCGGGAAGAGAAATAGAAACTCTTTTAGAGTAAAGTGATTTCCTGTTCAGAAGCCTATCGAACTTTGTTAGATTTGATTTTTCATATTGATGGAAAACTTTATAAAACAGAAAACACAGATAAAATCATGTTCCCGGGGGCATGATACTTTCCTGGTGATTCATCCACCTGTCATACATCTCTTCTATTATCTTCTTTTCAGCTTCATGATCAACATCCATGGCAGCGCCTCCATAGCTTGTCAAA
>JAGLNY010000166.1 GCA_023139255.1 Spirochaetales bacterium | reverse complement strand
TAACAGGTGAGACAATTCGTGATACTTACGCAGACTTTGCTACTTCCCATGACGATCCGAATAAAGTCCTTTACTATGAACCTGCTGTATTAACACCAAGAAGTCCTATAACAGCTGAACGGCACATTAAAATGATAAGTGAATTCATTAAGGATGAAGATACAATCATCAATAATATGATTTATCCTGATCCTGGTGAAATCGAGAGAACCCTGGTTATTATTAAACCGGATAACTGGAAATTTGCCAGTTCAAAACCAGGAACTATAATTGATATGTTCAGCCGTACCGGTTTACGGATTATTAGCTGCAAAATCCAACAGATGAGTGTTGCGCAGGCTCTTGAATTTTATGGACCGGTTAGGGAAGTGCTTCTCAGAAAATTGTCCCCCGTTTTTGCAGAAAGAGCAGTGCGATTGCTTGAAATGGAGTTTGGGGTAAAGCTCAGTGAAAAGACAATGGAAAATCTATCAGAAACATTTGGACAGGATCTTGCGATTGATCAATTTAACCAGATAATTGAGTTTATGACAGGGCACCGACCGGAAAATTGTACAGAAGATGTCGAGATGCGTAAACCGGGAAAAGTTAAGAGTATGGTTCTTGTATATGAGGGGAAACATGCTGTGAGAAAAATCCGTGAGGTGCTTGGACCCACAGACCCAACCAAAGCTCCGGGCGGTACTATTAGGAGAGAATTTGGTCAAAGTGTTATGATCAATACTGCACATGCATCAGATTCAGTTGAGAGCGCACTGCGTGAAATGAAAATTATTAATATCGGGCATAGTAATTGTTATACTATTATGCAGGAATTTCTTGCCGGGAAATAGGAGCCCATCAGATACAAAAAATCGGCAATCTCAAGATTTCCGGTTTTCATCCATACTAAATTCACAACCGCAGTAGTTCTGCCTGTAAAGACTCAGTTCTTTACTAAGTTCCAGGCTTCTTCTGAAGCCGTCATTTTTTTTGAAATTTTCTTCCACAAATCCCTCAAAGGCATGTCCTGATTCAAAAACAACAGAAGAAACCTTATGAGGACTAAGTGTCAGAGTCGTTGTAAATCGATCTATCCCAAGTTCGTCAGTTTTCTTTTTTGTCCGCTGCAGGTTAAAGGAGAAACAGGCTTTACATCTGGCTCCCTTTTCAGGTTCATCCTCAAGTCCTCTAACTGCCTCAAGCCAGGCATCATGATCCCAGGAGTCCACAATAACTTCAATATTTAAGTGCTCAGCAAGTTTCTGCACACTTTCCAGCCGCTTCAAGTACTCTTCATGCGGGTAAATATTTGAGTTTGAAAAAAAAACTATTACTGAATTTCCGCTTTTAATCAAACGCTCGCTGGAAGGAGCCGCGCATGGGGCACAACACGAATGAAGGAGGATACGGGAATTAGTGGAATTGTCAGTGTTAATACTGTCGGTTTCTTTTTTCATAAGCAAATACAAGAATACTCGCAAAACATTGTAACATCAAGTATGCTTTCCAGTTGACAAACATCTGAAAACTGGCTGCCAAACAATTTTAGCAGCTCCCTGGAGCCTTGTAGTTTCCTACATTATCAGGTATATTCCATTCGGAATGAAAACATACGATGCAGTAATTGTCGGCTCCGGTCCGGCGGGAATGGGTGCGGCGTTTGAGCTGACACAACAAGAAAGCAATATCTCTCTATTGATTCTTGACCAGGAAAAGTTTTCCACGGGCGGATTGCGGAATGACTGCAAAATGAATTTTACTTTTCCGATTGGTTTCCCGTTAGAGTATTGGAATGAGGTTCAGGCGAAAAACTATCTCAAAAAAGTATCTGTATTTCTGAAACCCGCTATTTTGCAAAAGAAACATCTGGAAATTTATCAGCAGCGTTCCCGGAGACTGGATGTAAACCTGATTGAAATTGAGCAGACACACCTGGGAACTGACGGCGGGTTGGTTTTGATCAAGAAGCTGCTTGCTGGGCTTAATACCAGGGGAGTGGAGCTTTCACTTGGAGAGTCGATGATTGATATCGACAGTAAGAGAAAAACACTAACGACCTCCGGTAGAACGATAGGGTATAAAACACTTCTTGTTGCCCCTGGAAGAAAAGGATTCAGGTTCCTGCAGAAACTGATGGATACACTGGATGTCCAGTATCTGGATAATATTGTCGACATAGGTATACGGATTGAGACTAAAATAGAACATTACCCAATAGTAAACGATTATTATGATCCCAAATTTCATTTCCCTGAAAAAGTACGAACATTCTGCACCAATAGCGGAAATGCTCATGTGGTGAAGGAAAACTACACTACAGTTCATGGTGAACCTTATTGCTCAGTAAATGGGCATGCATATTCTGTAAATCATGGGAAAGAGAATGGGTTGGTTAATTTTGCACTGCTGAAAACTGTGGGGTTAACCGAACCACTAGCCAGCGGGCAGATGTTTGCTGAAAACCTTGGTGTTCAGGCCATGCTTATGGGTGGGGGAAAACCGCTCATGCAGAGAGTAGGTGACTTCAGATTGGGATCAAGATCAAAGACAGCGAGTTTTAACGACGATCTCTATGATTTTAAACCCAGCCTTCGAACATGCTGCCCAGGTGATATCAGCTTAGCAATGCCGGCGCGGATACTCAGGGCAATATGGAAGGCGATGAAGAAACTGGATACTATTGTTCCCGGCGTTCTTCATCCATCAACAATCATGTACTATCCTGAAATCAAACTATATGCGAACAAACCACAATATCTTGATGAGCATTTCAGGGTAAACGGCTCAATCTTTTTTGCTGGTGACGGAGCTGGTACCAGTCGGGGCATAACTGCTGCTTGGGGCAGCGGGATACGGGCTGCTGAGGGTATGCGTCAGTACCTATAAATACATTTTATAAACGTTTGCCGCTGAACGGTTCTTTTCTTCCAGGACAATTTTCCCGCTCACAATATCTGCAGCTGGTAAATGAGGTATCGGATTCATAGAACATACCTGAAATTGTTTTGTTTGGAACCATAAGAGAGCTGGGAGTGAGCTGGACGCCAATAGGTGTTCCCTGATCCAGAATGTCGAAAATTCCGGTTAACTCCTGAACCGGCCAAATATCCACATTGCCTGAACCGGGATTAACACTATTTATTTTCTCAATTCCGTATCTGTCTTTAATATATTGTGAGATATGTAATCTTGCTGCGCCAAGAGCCATCATCTTTATGGTATCCAGCCAGAATGGGGCAAGCATATCGAGTGAAGAGGTATCATACGTCTCCATTTCGTTCCCGCAGGTTGCAATATAAGGGAAAAGACGATGTACATTATCAAGCTCAGATAGTACTTTACCCTTAAATGTGCTGGATCCAACCTTGAGGACCATTTCAGAACCTTCTTTTATTCGGCTATCTATATAAGTGGTGGTAACTATGCATTTCGGCTGCAACTTGCCAACAGCCGCATCAAACAGCATTCGGGCTGAATCTTCAGCATCCGGATAAGCATCGAGACGAATAATCTTAGTATATTTTTCGTAAGAGGGAGAGAAGGGGATATCAAGTATTGTAGCAGGTTCCATATTAAATCTCCTTAAGAGTAGGCTAAATGCTAATAAAAGCACCGCTGCCGGTAGATGAACGCCAATTACGAAATAATTTATCAGGTTCATTGCTGTCGCCTGGGAAAATTAAGGTCAACCCGATTTTTGGGAGATTGGTTTCCTTTACGGTGTGTATCGGTTTTATGCTGACTGCATCCGATACGCAGTCCACAAAAACCATACCTTGTTCATTGCTTTCCACATATCCTTTCAGACGAAAGGATTTTGGTGCTGTTACGGCTAAAAATGATTTCAGTGATTCAAGGGAAACAGGTTCAGCAGGTACAAGTTTTACCGGAATGGGTCTTCCTTCGTTTCCCCATCCCTGATACTTTCTGGAATCGTCTTCTTCAAGAGAAACAGGGGTATAATCCATTTTCAGGAAATCCCGGTCAATTTCACCAAAACTTGTCAGGGAAATAGCAGCACCGGGTTTGATTTCTCTAATCCTTTGAGCAATCCTCCCGATAACTTCAGGTTCAACAAGATCTGTTTTATTAATAATAAACGCATTACTGTAACGAATCTGTTCCTCAATGGTGAGTAGAGTTTTACTGAGAATCTCAAAACGCGAGGCGTCTATAACACATATCATACCTTTGTAATCAATAAACCCCTGTGTTTTCTTATCAGCAAATTGCATAATCTCTATGAGCGGGGCAGGTTTTGCCAAACCTGAAGCCTCAACAAACAACACATCAATATCCATATCTGAGTAAGCTGCAATAGAATCGATAAATGTTCCTGAAAGGCAGCTGCAGAAAATCTGTCCGCCGTTTAATTCTGTTGTTACAATACCTGTTTGCGACGAAAGAATAGTACTGTCAATTCCCAGTTCCCCAAATTCATTGACAATTACGCCGGGTCTTTTATTTTTATAAAACGATAGGAGAGAATTCAGCAGGGTGGTTTTACCCGAACCTAAAAATCCCGTTAGTAAGTAAAGAGGTACTGGTGTTTTGTTGACAGTAGAAGTTCTTTTTTCGATCATAGTATGGATAAAATAAAAGGGACCCTGAATTCCAGTATACCTGGAGGATCCCTGTTTAAATTTATTACAATTATGCTTCGCAAATTTCCACAGCAACCTCTGCTGCAGAAGCCGCATCCGCTGTATAGTAATCAGCCTTAATGTTTTCACAGTAAGACTGTGTTACAGGAGCCCCGCCAATCATGATCTTTATTTTATCCTGTACTCCGGCTTTTTCCAACTCTTTTACAACGTTCTGCATTTCAGTCATTGTAGTTGTCAGAAGTGCTGAACAGGCAATAATATTTGCATTATTGCTGATAGCTTCTTCTACAAATTTCTGTGCAGGAACATCTGTTCCGAGGTCAACGACTTCAAGTCCTTTTCCTTCCATCATCATACCGACAAGATTTTTTCCGATGTCATGCAGATCGCCTTTTACTGTTCCAAGAACGACTTTGCCTTTTGCCACAACACCAGCTTCAGCCAGAAATGGTTTTAAGAGCTCAGTACCAGCGTTCATAGCACGGGCTGCAATAAGAACTTCCGGGACAAACACTTCGTTTTTCTTGAATTTTGCACCAATAATGCCCATACCATCCATCAATCCTTCTTCTAGGATGACTTTTGCACTAATCTTTTCGTCAAGAGCTGCCTGTACCAGTTCTTTAACCTCTTTCGCTCTTCCTTTCTGTAAAAATTCAGATAGAGCCTTCATGTTTGCCATAATTTTTCTCCTTCTGCATACAGCTCATTCCACGAAGCTTTTTAGCGTAATTAATCTGGTAGGGGCAACCTGGCTCTCGCATGGCGATTACAGTGACGGGCTCGCGGAAGAATTTCACTTCCTTTCCCCCTCACACAGATAGTAGTGTGATGATATAACAATACTCTTGAATTCAGATTCAGTCTGTGAAATATTTTATAAAAATTGTATTTTCTTTAGAACTTGCGGGATAATGCGGTTAAGAATGTATTTCCTGATTGCGGAGCTGAATCTTACCTGAGTTTTCACGATACTTACCTGGGGAGATGCCGGCAATACCTTTAAATACTCTGGAAAAATAACTCTGATCCTCAAAACCGACTAATCCGGAAATTTCAATCAGTGTACAGGGGGTGGTGCGGAGCAGGGTTTTCGAATGATCTATTCGTATTCTATTTATATATGTGGTAAAACTGCAGTTCATCTCTTCCTTGAAAACTTTGCTGAAATAAGCTGGGCTAAGCGCGGCATGCGAAGCGGCATCCTCAAGACTGATTTTTTCTGTATAATGAGAATTAATATAATGCAGTGTGCGCTCAAGCCGGTCGACATGCTTAACTTCCTGAAGGTTAAATACTTGTGAGGCAAACCGGTTCAGGATCCCGGATAACCAGTAGGCAAGACTATCCACATTTGTAAACTGTTCAATTTCATGCAAATAACGGTAATTATAAGTTAGGATCTCATCCGGGTCTGCCCCCCCGTCAATCGATGCACGGGAAAGGAGGATGATTAATTCCAGGATATGGAACTTAATAATCTCAAAATCGCGTCCGCTGGAAAAAAAGACATTTCCCAATATTTCATTCAAAATCCGCTGAGCCTGATCCCGGTTGCCGCGTGATATTGCTGTAAGCAATTCTTCTTCCTTCTCAATCGGATACGATACAGCAGTCCTGTTATCCTTTGTGTTTTTTAATTCATGAATATAACCTGAAATATTCGATTGCTGATCCTGGTATTCCCGGCTATTCATAGGGTAATCCCGATTGGCACTCAGTATTTGTTCGCCGGGTTTAAGAACCCATCCAGCGCACATCAGCAGCAGTTCGGCAAGACTTCGCGATTTCTCCGGGGCTATTACCGGGATTTCTTCTACATACTTCCAGAAAATATCATCTGTAAGTGACGGATACAGCTTTTTCCATTCCTCAATTATCTCCTCTTTTGTGACCAGTATTGCCGGGCCTGCGACAAGCGCCCCGATGAGAGATCCATCCTCGATAATCGGGCTGCTCCAGTACAGCAGGAAGGATGAGCAGAAATAGATAAAACTACCGCCGAAACGTTCAGCTTGTTGTGCATTATACAGATGGGTTTTACCACACAGCGGGCCAATTCGTTCATCAGGATGATCAATTGCAATCTGACAGAAGCAGAAATTATTCTGATTATCAAGAAGTCCTGTATCATTTATAATTCGGCAGGATATTCCGGTACTGAATGTATAATGTTCGGCAATTTCCTCAGCCCTTTTCAATATGTGATCGTTTGCGCCTGTTTTAGGTTTAGATTGAGATTTAGGTGCGGCACTTTTAACATTTCCCGTAGGACGATTCATTAATAATCCCCAAAATACATTTCTTCAATATAAAACTGCTGAAAGTCAGCACGGGCAGAAAGTTCTATATAAAAACAATTTTCCTGTATTATCTGCAGATTGTCAAACTCATTTTTATCCAGGAGTGCCCGCAGGGCTCCTTGCCCGGATGTGTTTCCGGCTGTTTCAGTTTTTTCCGAAAGATTTCCCGGGAGCAAACCGATTATCCCGGCATTTTCCGGGTTAATATAACTTCCAAATCCCCCGGCAAGATAGACATGTGCGACATCATCAAGGGATATGTTTCGGTCTTTCAGTAGAGTCCTGATACCACCTGCCACTGCGGCTTTAGCCAATTGAACTTCCCGAAGATCTTTTTGAGTAAAAACAATGGGAGTACCGTTGTTTGTCTCGTCAATACTTGCAAGAAGAAGTGCAGGAGCCCCGTCAAAAACCACAATCCATGGTGCCTCGAAATTTTCCTGTGATTCAATTCTTCCTGTATAATCAGCTGCCCCGGAAGATATAAGAAGAGCGGCTGCATCGATAATTCCAGATCCGCAGATGCCTATAGGTGGTTTATTGCCAATTGTGGTGTAGAGAATTTTCCCGTTCTCCAGTTTCACGGAATCGATTGCCCCGGCTATGCCTCCCGTCCCGTACCGAATATTGGCTCCTTCAAATGCGGGGCCTGCGGCGGTTGAGCAGCAGACGACTCTACCGTTATCACCTAATGCCATTTCACCATTTGTCCCGATATCCAGGAATAGTGTTGGTGAGACTTTAGAAAGAAGATTCGTAACACTTACACCTGCAGAGATATCCGCTCCAACATATGCAGCTATAGAGGGTAGGAGCTCTATTTTTGTATGAGGGATGGCTGAAAATCCCAGTTCAGTACTTGAAAACGAGAGAGAATCTGTAAAAATAGGAATAAAGGGAGAAGCTGCAATTCCCGAAGTGTCACTTCCTGTCAGAAAGTGGAGCATAGTGGTATTCCCTGCTATTGTTATTACTTGCAGGTGTTCTTCGGGTATGGATGCCTCAATAAATAGTGATTTTATAGCATCATCAATTTGATTAACAATCGTTTTCTGCAGTTTCCCGGTATTTTCCCTCTGTTCCATGCAAAACTGAATTCTACTAATAACATCTGCACCGTACCGTTTTTGTTCGTTTAATCCTGACCATGTTCCAAGTATTGTACCATCAAGAAGGTTGACAAGGTGAACTACAATCGTTGTTGTCCCAATATCTACAGCACATCCATAATACATAGTTTTCGTATGCTGGATATCTTTCAGGTTAGATTTGTCCATCAGTATATGCCATTCACCTGGATGGTTAACAGTAGATTCCTGGGAAGGGTTTGTTAAGGATCCCAGAGTATGCAGGACTGACGGGTTGAAAGATGTCTGAATAGAATTGAGCCCAAGTGTATTAATTTCTGATACTATCTTTGAAAGACTGCTTCTCTGATCGTTCAGGGTGCCTGAGTCAATTGCAATGCGTAATGACCTGAATCTTGGGTGATGCTGTTCCATTAACAGGGTGCTTGAGGCTTGAATACGTGACTCTGCTGCCTCAGGAACAAGAATAGTAATGGGACTATCTTTCAGGATCGTACAACAGCAGGCCATCCTGATCCCATTCGCAATATCAGGAGAATCAAGCAATGCTTTCTCCTGTTCGGTAACAGGGTTAAGGACTCCTTTTTTAAGGATTATCCTGCATTTCCCACAGGTTCCTTTTCCTCCGCAAGGCGCGTTGAATCCCGGGATTTCAAGATCCTGGATGATATTCAGTAAATTTGTGCCGGGTATGGCTGTAACAATATATTCATCCTTCCTATGGATGAGTGTTAGAATGCTCATGTCTCAACAACCTCCGAAGATTGTGTAGTAAATCATTAATATTTCTCAGAATATGCCGCAGCTTCAGAGGCGTAATGTTCCGCATTATTCCTGTTACTAATCAGCTCATTCTCTATGAGGATTCTTACGGCTTTCGCCGGTGACCCTATGATTAACGAGTTTGGCGGGAAAGTTTTCCCCGGGGTAACAAGTGATCCTGCACCCACAATAGAATTTTTTCCAATCACTACATTATCAAGAATAATAGCTCCCATACCGATCAGACAGTCGTTTCCAACAGTACAGCTGTGCAGGATTGCGCCATGACCAACCGTAACCCTGTCTCCCACTGATAACGGTAACCCGGCAGTTATGTGAATAACACAATTATCCTGGATATTTGTTTTTTCCCCTATTGAAATTGACCCAATATCACCACGGATAACCGCATTTGCCCAGACAGATGACCCTGAGCCGATGATTACCTGGCCGATAACTACAGCACTCTCCATAATAAATGTATCAAGGGCAATTATTGGTGTATATTCCTTATACTCTTTAATCATGAATTTTACAGTATACTAATATTCTTTTTGTGTCACGATAAGAAAGATGTTTTATAAATTTTCATGATTTGCTTGATGAGGGAATGGTATTTCTGTAGAGTACCTGCATGATTAAAGGAATATTGTTTGACATGGACGGTGTATTGGTGGACTCGGAAGAGTATATTTGCAAAGCTGCTGTAGAGTTTTTCAGGGAGCAGGGGATTACCGTATCTCCCGGGGATTTTATCCCATTCGTAGGTACCGGTGAAAACCGTTATCTTAACGGTGTTGCCGCTAAATATAATTTTGAAATTCCGGATATTTCAAAAGCAAAACAACGAACTTATGCTATTTATGGGGAGATCGTAAAAAATGAACTAAATCCTCTCGGAGGCGTTGTTGAATTTATCAGGGAGTGTAAGAAACGTGGTCTGCGTCTTGCGGTAGCAACCAGTGCTGATAGAACTAAGATGGAAATAAATCTTCAGGAAATGGGATTGGATCATGGTGAATTTGATGTATTAGTAAACGGTCTTGATGTGGAACGCCGTAAACCTTTTCCCGATATTTATGAGTTGGCAGCTGAAAAACTGGGACTCATGCCTGCTGAGTGTATAGTATTTGAGGATGCGGTTAATGGGATCCAGGCTGCTAAAGCGGCAGGAGCCTGCTGCATTGGTATTTCTTCCAGTTTTTCTTCCGGAACCTTAACAGCGGAAGGCGCTGACTTAGTTGTCGGGGATTTTACTGAACTACTGGATTTCTCATTCTTAAATAGATGGGGATGAGGATTGATAATCAAATTCCATGAATTGATTTATGAATGGCGGTCTGGTATACTATGGTATGGAAAAAATACTTAAACAGGCCTATGAGAAAGCAAAAAAAGCCCGGAATCATGCATATACTCCATACTCTGGTTTTAAGGTAGGTGCGGCACTTGTAACTGCAGATGGTGTGGGGGAAAGAATATACAGTGGTTGCAATGTTGAAAATGCAAGTTACGGAGCAACCATTTGCGCTGAGCGAACTGCATTGCTTACAGCGGTTACTGCTGAAGGTGTTCCAAAATCACAACTGCAAACAGGCAGCCATAATTTTTTCAGTTTTCTGATAGTAGTTGCTGATACAGAGAGTCCCACGCCTCCATGTGCACAATGTCTTCAAGTGCTGTCTGAGTTCTGTGATGCAGGTTTTCCAATATATCTTGCGAATACAATGAAAATATTACAGAAAGTTACCTTTGAGGAGCTGCTGCCGTTTCCTTTTAACGGGACACCTTTGCAGAAATGATTTTTGAAAGAGCCATACTTATTTCTCAATGTTCATTATTTTGTCCACTCTTCTCGAATGTCGGTTCTCATTATTAAACGAGCTGTTTATGAAAGCATCAAGCATACCTTCAACAGGATCCGAATAGTCAATTCTCCCGCCGAATGCAAGAAAATTTGCATTATTATGTTCTTTAGCCATAGATGCAGCAAAATTATTTTGCGGCAGGGCACATCGTATTCCCTTGATTTTATTTGCTGCCATAGTAATACCTACGCCTGTACCGCAGCAGACAATTCCAAACTCGTAGTCACCTTTTAGAAAAGCTTTACCTGCTTTAACTGCTTGATCCGGGTAATCCGCAGTTTCATTTTTTGTAATACCAAGATCATCGACTGAATATCCCAGTTCGGTAAGATGCCTTGCAATCCTGTTTTTTAATTCAACAGCACCATGATCATTTGCAATAACTACTCGTTTATCCATATAATTTCTCCATCTGTTTACATATCATTAATCTAAAATAATTATGGCAACAAATTTGAGGGTAACTGTGCCTGTATTAACTATACTATGTGATTCACCGTTTCCGGTAATTACTACATCACCAGCAGAGATGGTTTTCTCCCCATCATCCTCTAAAACTATTCCGGATCCTTCAAGAATGTAGTAGTACTCTGTTTCGTTGGTATGAGTATGCTGTCCAATTCCATCACCCGGATGTAGTGTGATTTCAGAAAACAGCCTGCCATGGTGCAGCTGTTCTTTTTCAATAATATGCCGAATATGAACACTTCCCGGCCCGTTTCTCATAGCATCACGCTTTTCAATACGCATATTTCCGGCACTCTTTATCATATAGCATAACCTCCTTCTACTCTATTTAAAGTCAATTGTACAATTGCTTTGATTAGCTTTATCAATAAGGAAATAAATCCTTAATATTTTTTTCAGCGGGGTGAAAAGTCAAAATGACTTTCAAATAATTCCGCAAGGTTTTTAGCAACCAGTTCCTCTTTTTTTCCTGTTACTGTAATGACAATTTGATCATGTTCGATTAATGCCATGGTAAGAAGGTTCATTGCACTAATTGAGTTAACGGTATAGCCATCTTTGCTAACAGATATTTTACCTGGATAATCTGCTACTGATGCAGCTATTATTTTTGATGGTCTTACATGTATGCCATTTTGATTCATGATCGTTGCTTTTCTGGAAATCATAGCCCAATATATCAAATTGTTGCCTTGACTTCCAGTATTTTTATGAGGAAAATGGGTGTGATAAAATATTTCATACATTCCCTCAAATTTTTGTTCGGGAATTTGATTACAATTATTATCAAATATTAGAGGATCTTTCAAAATTAGACAATTTTGAAAGATCAACCTTGCATGTGGAGGTGCAGATGAAAAAGATTCTTAAAAAGGTGCAGCTATCCGATGAAGTATATCGAATGGATATTGAAGCCCCATTAATTGCAGAAGAACGTCGACCAGGACAATTTCTTATCCTGCAATTAGATACAGAATTCGGGGAAAGAATTCCTCTTACAATTGCAGATGCCGACCCGGTCAAAGGATCAGTAACCATAGTATTTCAGATAGTCGGGAATACCACACACAGACTTGCTGCGATGAACACAGGCGATTATATAGAGAATCTTCTTGGTCCTCTTGGGCAGCCCACACATATTGAGAACTTCGGTAAAGTAGTTTGTGTAGGGGGAGGGATAGGGGTGGCTCCATTGCACCCAATTGTCCAGGGCTTGAAAAATGCCGGAAATGAGATAAAAACAATTATCGGTGCCAGAAACAAAGATCTGATAATCATGGAAAAAGAGATGGCTGGTATTGCGGATGAATTGATAATCTGTACAGATGACGGCTCTTACGGACGGAAAGCGCTGGTTACGGAACCCTTGAAAGAGCTATGTGAAATATGGAAACCTGATATGGTTGTCGCAATAGGTCCTCCTATAATGATGAAATTCTGTGCGGAAACTACCCGCCCTTATGGTGTCTATACAGTAGTTTCACTAAATACGATCATGATAGACGGAACCGGGATGTGCGGGGGCTGCCGTGTGAGAGTAGGTGGAAAGACGAAATTTGTCTGTGTTGATGGTCCGGAATTTGATGGACACCAGGTTGATTTTGATAATATGATGCGACGGCTTGGTACCTATAAGGAACGGGAGACACAAGACCATCACACCTGTCATATTGACTTACAAATTGAGAAAGGAATTAATAATGCACGATAAACAGACCATGCAAATTGAAGCAAAAAAACTACTAGGGAACCTGGAACATAAGGAACTTTCAATTCGTGATCGTTTATCTATACCACAACAGGAAATGCCTACCCAGGATCCCGGGAAACGAATCCTCAATATGGAAGAAGTAGCCCTGGGCTATACTGATGAGCAGGCAGTAATTGAGTCTATGCGGTGCATCCAGTGCAAAAATGCACCATGTATAAAAGGGTGCCCTGTAGCAATTGATATCCCGAAATTTATTAGGTATGCAGCAAAGGGTGAATTTGCTCAATCAATAGCCGTAATAAAAGAAAGCAGTCTTTTACCAGCTATTTGTGGGCGTGTATGTCCTCAGGAATCACAGTGTCAGCTTTACTGTACTGTTGGTAAATCTTTAAAAGATGTAAATAAATCCGTCTCTATTGGAAGAGTTGAACGGTTTGTTGCAGATTATGAGCGAGAGCAGGGTAAAGCAGTTATGCCGGATATCGCTCCGGAAACCGGAAAAAAGGTGGCTGTAATCGGTTCTGGTCCTGCAGGAATAACCGCAGCTGCAGACTTGCGTAAAGCAGGACATGCTGTTACCATTTTTGAGGCCTTTCATATTCCCGGTGGTGTAATGGTATACGGGATCCCGGAGTTCAGACTTCCAAAAGCGATTGTGAGAGAGGAAATTGAGAACCTGAAGGCAATGGGAGTTTTGATTGAACCCAATTTTCTTGTCGGCCGCACCCGGAAGCTTGCTGATTTAATTAATAAAGATGGCTTTGACGCTATCTTCATCGGGAGTGGTGCCGGTCTTCCGAAATTTATGCATATTGATGGGGAGAATCTGATTGGAGTATTCAGTGCAAATGAGTACCTGACCCGAAGCAATATGATGAAAGCCTACGATAAGGATAATTCCGCTACACCAATGTTTGACTCCACAACTGTTGCAGTTCTTGGAGGCGGTAATGTAGCAATGGATGCAGCCAGGACAGCAAAAAGGCTGGGTGCAAAGAAAGTCTATATCGTATATCGAAGAACTGAAAAGGAAATGCCTGCAAGAGTTGAGGAAGTTGAGCATGCTAAAGAAGAAGGCATAGATTTCCTACTGCTTCATAGCCCGAAAAGGATTCTTGGCGATGACCAGGAAATGGTAACCGGTCTTGAGCTGCTGTCCTATGAATTGGGTGAACCGGACGATTCGGGAAGAAGAAGACCCATACCCATAGAGGGGAGCGAATCGATTCTTGATGTTGATACGGTAATAGTATCTATAGGGAATGACTCAAATCCGCTGCTTAAGAAAACAACTGAGGGACTTGATACCAACAAATGGGGAAACATCATAATTGACGAAAATTGTAAAACTTCTATGGATAGAATTTATGCCGGCGGTGATATAGTACTTGGCGCAGCAACAGTAATTCTTGCAATGGGGCAGGCCAGAGAGGCTGCTAAAGCAATTAATGAGTTGCTGGATAAGGATTAATCTATGATTTTCGGGTATTGTCATGTAAGACTCTTTTTTTTATACTAATGATGTGGAAAAATTGATTCATACATATAAAGATGTGATTTGCTGTATAAAAAGCACTGATAAATACGAAGCCATTAAACAGGTAATAACCGATTGCCCGATTTTTACTGATTTGTCTGACCATGATGAATTCTTGGAGGAAGTAATTAAACGGGAAAAAATAGAGACGACCGGTATAGGGCGGGGCGTCGCCATTGCTCACGGCAAGTTGAAAACCATCCCAAGGGTGAAAGTTGGGCTTGGATTATCTACAAAAGGGATTGATTTTAATTCTGCGGACGGGAATCTTGTTTATCTTCTTTTTGTTATTGGGAGTTCACCTTTCCGTCAGATTGAGTATTTACGTGCTCTGGCTGCAATAATGAGATTTGTGAAAATGACAGATATTCGGGAGGAGTTGATAAAACATACTGACCTGGATTTCTCTGAAGAACAGAATGGTTCGTGCCTTACTTTTCTGGACATGATGGCAACACAACAGTTTGTTGAATTCATGAATGCTAAAATTGTTTAAAATACCAATTGGATTCTGTACAAACTTTCATAACAGAGACATCGTATTTTTCGACAGGTAGTTCGGAAGCTATCTGAACCTGAAAGCATATGCCAATTGTAATAGAATTATCTTTCAATGGAGAGAGAAAACGGTCATAGAAACCGCCGCCATTTCCCAATCTTTGACAATCAGGGCTAAAAGCAACTCCTGGAACTATAATCAGATTTCTTCTTGATTTCTCTGGATATATATCCGGCAAGGCTGCTCCTGGCTGATAGAACCCGAAGGGATGTTTTTCAACAAGAACTTCATCAGGGGAAAGTAAATCGTTAATTGTCTTAAAAGTCATTATCCCGGAATGGGGATCGATTCTGGGAACTGCAGTAATTTTACCTGAACTTAGAGAATGTGATATGATTGAGCTGGTTGACGGTTCCCGTGCAGGCATGGAGATAAAAAGAAAAATAACATCAGCATCTTCCCAAAACTTAGAAGATAATATTTTTCCAGCAATAACAGTACTGAAATCCTGTTTTTTCTTACATGAGATAGTTTTTAGGTTCTCGCGAATACTTTTTCTTAGTAACTGTTTTGTCATTATTTATTCCTATAAACGTCAGCATAATGGAAACTTTACTAAACCAATTAATATGTGGTATTTGCGATGTAAATGCTTCAACGGACAAGCAATAAACCTGCTATGATTCCTATAGTAAGAATTAAAACTATAAAATCTGTTTTCCTAAATGCAATTGAACCGTGAAGGATTTTTTCATCAAACAATCTGGACTCAAGTGCATAGGAGATCTCTTCTGCCTTTTGCAGGATAAGATCAAAAATCTGGGATGAAAAAGAGATGATACGTTTTACCGGCTTTCGCCAAGTATTATCAAGCCTTGATTTCCTTGCTTCTCTAATTTCCAGGACAGAATCAAAGATAATGGGAATAAAACTGACTGTCAGGTTAAATTGAATGGCTGTACGCTTAGGGTTTATGAACTTAAAAGGTCTTATAAACCAGTAAAGTGCCAAGGTTAAATCTTCCGGGGCAGTGGAGTCCGTCAGCAAAAGTCCTGCAGCCACTACCAGTATAAAACGAGCCCCATAATAGAGACTGGGGATAAGGCTTTTCGAAGAAATCCATCGTGAAAGAACTATGACCACTAAAAGCAGGAAAAAGAAACGCAGCTCTTTTTTGTATCTGGTAAAGGGAAGGCGTGCGATAAGACAACCTGACAGAACATATCCAAAAAGTACTGCAAACTGCAGAGGATTTACGGTAAACATGGCAGCAGAAATAGTGAAAATAATGATTATTTTGATACGAGGATCGATTCTGTGAATTATAGAGTTTCTGGCCTGATAGTGAAAAATTAGTTTTTCAGCCATGTCATACCTTTAATATCAATCTCTTTGTTTCCGGAAAACTGTACACGTACACCACAGGAGATTGCAGAATGGATTGCCTCCTCCGGCCGATTGTCCGCAGCTATTGAGCCATTTTCAAAAAGAACCAGACGGTCTGCGTAAGCAAGCACTTTGTCAAGATCGTGTGTTACAACAATAATTGTATGACCGGTTTTTTTTAGTGAAACCAGAATTTTCAACACTTGAAGAACTCCTGGATAATCCAGGTTAGTAAAAGGTTCATCCAGGGCAATAATTGAAGGGTTCATTGCTACAACACCTGCGATGGTTAATCTTCTTTTTTCCCCGCCTGATAAAGTTCGGGCTCTTTGATCAGCATGATCCTCAAGATCCATGGTCTCCAAAGCTTTTCTTATTCTTGTTTTTATCTCAGCTTTCGGAATTTTCAGGTTTTCCAGACCAAAAGCTACATCACGGGATGCTGTCTGGCCGACAATTTGGCTGTCGGCATCCTGGAAAACCAAACCAACCGATTGACGAGCCCTGTATGGATTGTCTTTTACAGATATGCCGTTTATGATAATCTCACCGGAAGCAGGGGTGTATAAACCATTTAAATTTCGGAGAAAAACAGTTTTACCTGACCCGTTTTTCCCGGAGATAACAATGAACTCTCCTTCGCTTACCTGAAGAGAAACATTCCTGAGAGCGTAAGTTCCGTCGGGGAAGCGGTATGAGACGTTTCTTACTTCAAGTAGGCTCATTGGCTGCCCCAAAATGCAGGAAATTATATACTCTACTGCAGAAAAGGCTTCCCAATGATATTGCAGCGATCATTTTTATCGCATCCCCGATTAAGAAAGGACCCATTCCAAAACCATAGGCCTTCACCCAATCTATCTTTAGAACAATTTTCAGCCAGGGAACTCCGATACAGTAAAACATGAGGGAACCCAAAATTGCTCCTGCTGTAACGAGGGATGTCTGAATAATAACACTCCGCATCATTTGGGGTTTCTGATCATTAAGGATATGATACATTTTTGTCCCGAATTCAGAAAACATACCTGTTATATACACGGCTGGTATTGAAGCCAAAAGATAACCGCCTGTAGGTCCGAAAAAATGAGCTATACTTCCTGTACCACCGGAAAATACCGGTAGTCCAAGGGATCCTGCAACCAGGTAGATAAAAACGGCTGAAACTCCAATTTTCCTACCGCCGAGAATTCCAGCAGTAAGAATAAAAAAAGTCTGTAAAGTAATCGGGACTGGTCCAATAGGCACAGAAATATAGGCTCCGGCAGCAATTAAAGCGGCAAATAGAGAAGTCAGCACAGTTGATCTAATGTTCATAAATTCCTCAGCAATTTATTTTTTAGAGAAGATGCTGATTATAACAAAACTTACAAAAAACAGCAAACACATTGCTCAATTCTCTAAGTATTCTCTAAGTATTTTCAGGGCACGATCATATCCTGATCACAAATTACAATCCCTCTTATTAAACAAACAGAGATTTTTTTCGTTACAGCATCCAGCAGAGCCAAAATCATATTTTTAAAGTCTCACATTGCTCACATTGCTATGAAATCTGTATGCAATTGAGGCAAATTCAATAATCCAGGATTTTTAAGAATTAATAATTTGCTCAATCAAATAACAGCTTGTTAAACATGTGCTATTGCTATACAATTACATAGTACATATCTTAATAAGAAGATAAACAAACTTGGTTCTCTGCCTCTCTCAGTTTCGGGTAACTATTTCAATACTGGTTTGTTATACAATAGAGTACTCTTTCGTGTATGCCCAATGATTGGAGTTTATCGTGATAAAATATTTCAGGAAGAAAAAGAGACGTGATGAAATAGCCGAAGATTATATATTAGTAACTTTTCATAATAAACGACCCAACCGTGTAGTAGTCAGAAGTGAGGACGATGGATTTGATTACATACGGACTTTTGATATAGATGCCGGGGAAACGATTAATGAGCAAATGAAAAAAGGTGCTCATATCTGTGTATGGGAAATCAACCAGATAGTTGGAGAGTACACCATAAAAATGGATAGAGATGACGATATTGAAATCATGATCACATAGCATGTACAATGCTGTACAAAAACCAAATTAAAATCAATCAAAATTCTTTTGGCCAAATTGAGAGGAATGGTATATGAGCGAAATAAGAGATATAACCCTTGCACCAGAGGGTGAAAAAAAGATTGCATGGGCAAGGCGTAATATGCCGGTACTCCGCAGTATCGAGAAAGACTTTGAGAAGACTCGACCTTTTGAAGGCCTTAAAATTGCATTGTCTGTTCACATGGAAGCAAAAACTGCATATCTTTGCCGTGTTATGGCAGCTGCAGGTGCGGAAATGCATGTTACTGGTTGTAATCCACTTTCAACCCAGGATGATGTGGCGGCAGCTGTTGCTGTAGGCGGTATTGACGTACATGCCTGGCACGCATCGACACCGGAGGAATACGAACGCCACCTTACGGCTGTACTTGAACCGGGTCCAAATATTATCATCGACGACGGCAGTGATCTCGTCAACCTTTTACACACCAAACTGACACACCTGATACCGGATATAATTGGCGGCTGCGAGGAAACGACTACCGGTATACACCGCCTCCGTGCGATGGCCAGGGCAGGAACTTTACGTTTTCCGATGATAATGGTCAATGAAGCTGATTGTAAGCATTTGTTTGATAACCGATATGGGACAGGCCAATCTGTATGGGACGGCATTAACCGAACGACGAACCTTATAGTCGCCGGGAAAAATATTGTCATAGCCGGATACGGATGGTGCGGCAGAGGTGTAGCCATACGGGCTAAAGGACTCGGCGCAAAGGTAATTATTACCGAAATAGATTCTGTGAAGGCCATCGAAGCGTTAATGGACGGCTATTCTGTAATGACCATGGCTGATGCATCAAGAATTGGCGATGTATTTATCTGTGTAACCGGCTGTCGTGATGTCGTGGCCAAAGAACACTTTGAAAACATGAAAGATGGCGCAATCCTCTGTAATGCCGGACATTTCAACGTCGAAATCGACATTGAATCACTCACCGAACTGAGTACAATGAGATATGAAGCACGGAATAACATTGAAGGTTTTGTCCTGCCGGACGGTAAAACCCTTTTTGTTCTTGCAGAAGGGAGACTTGTGAACCTTGCAGCTGGAGATGGACATCCGGCTGAGATTATGGATATGAGTTTTGCTATCCAGGCCATGAGCGCGGCTTACCTTGCCAAAAACCGTGGAAAACTGCCTGTGGATGTCATTTCCGTACCGAAAGAGATAGACGAAGAAGTCGCAAGCATGAAACTTGCTGCGTTAGATATTTCCATAGATCAGCTTTCGAAGGAGCAAAGAAATTATTTAGGTATGTAGGCAGCTTTGTCCAGTGTCCTTGTCCAGTGTT
>JAGLNY010000165.1 GCA_023139255.1 Spirochaetales bacterium | reverse complement strand
ATCCACAGGTAACTATTTCCTTAATTTTGCGATGGATTGCCTGTAAGGCGGGCGCAGAATTCCTACTTCAGTTATAATTCCGGTAACATTCTGATGAGGGGTAACATCAAAGGCAGGATTATAAACTTTTATTTCATCCGGAGCTGTTTGGACACCTCCCGGGTGTGTAATTTCTCTGGAATCTCTTTCCTCAATAGGTATTTTACTGCCGTTATCTGTCTCAAAATCAATAGTTGATATCGGTGCGGCTGCATAGAAGGGAATCCCATATTCTTTGCAAAGAACAGAGAGCATAAATGTACCAATTTTATTGCAGACATCCCCATTAGCGGCAATTCTGTCAGCTCCCAGGATAACCAGATCTATTTTTCCGTCCCGTATAAGGACGGCGGCTGAACTATCCACTATTAAACTGGAGGGGATACCTGCCTGAATCAGCTCCCAGGCGGTTAGTCTGGCGCCCTGAAGTCTTGGCCGGGTTTCATCAGCATACACAAATATGTTTTTCTCTAACAAATGGGCTTCTTTAATTACCCCTAATGCGGTACCCCAGCCGCCAGTTGCAAGGGAGCCGGTGTTGCAATGGGTAAGAATGACAGCCCCGGCAGGTATGATTTCCTGCCCTGCTAATGCCATGGCCCTATTAGTTTTAATATCTTCTGCAAGGATAGTATCAGCCTCAAATTTAAGTAAGCTGAGAGGATCATCACTCTGCAATGCGCAAATTTTTTCAGCAGCTGAATACATTCTGCGGATTGCCCATTTGAGGTTAACAGCAGTCGGCCTGGATTTCTCAAGAAAACGGCACTTGCTTTCAAGATTTTCCAGAGATATAGCCACTTTTCCACCTGCTTTTTTGATTGCTGTATTTCTGGCAGCAATATAGACTCCATATGCTGCAGTTGCCCCGATTGCGGGAGCCCCTCGAACAACCATATCCTTAATTGCATACTCAACATCTTCAGTTGATGAACACTTGAAATATTCCAGACTGCCAGGCAGTTTTCTCTGGTCTATAAGAAAAAGCGAGTCATCCCTGAATTCTATGGTTTTATATTTTTCCTGAATTTGCTTTGGTGAATTCATTTTCCTTCATCCTTTAACATCTACTTTCTGCTGAGAAGTGCCTTAGCAGTATCAGCTGCATCCCTGATGATTTTATCTTCATCCAGAGTTAAGATACTATGGTTTTCCATAATAATTTTACCCTGGCACATTACAGTATCGATATCAGAGGTTTGTGCTGAATAGACAACTGCTGAAATGGGATCGTGAAGTGGTTGTAAATGCACCGCATTGGTATCAATGAAAATCATATCAGCATCCTTCCCGACTTCAATGCTGCCGCAGAGTGAATCTATCCCGAGAGCTTCCGCCCCATATAATGTTGCCATCCGGAGTGTTTCAAAGGCAGAAACAACTTTTGGGTCTCCTGAAATTCCTTTATGAATAAGAGAGGCTATATGCATCTCCTCAATCATATTCAGGTTATTGTTACTGGATGCTCCATCAGTTCCAAGGGCTGTGTGCAAACCCAGTTTGCTAAAGCGCGGTACTGGTGCAAACCCGCTTCCCAGTTTCAGATTGCTGCTGGGACTATGTACAGGGGAAACGTTATGACTTTTCAGGATTTTCATATCATCCTGATTAAGATGAACACAATGTGCAGCATAAACAGGCCGTTCCAGAAGTCCAAGTGATTCGAGGTAGGCTGTCGGGGTCATATGGTGTTGTTCAAGTGCGTCTGCATTTTCTTTTGCAGTTTCGGAAAGATGGACATGAACACGGTTGTTCAGCTCCAGCGAGAAATCTCTGGCAGCAGTTAATGTCTCACGCGAGCATGTGTAAACAGCATGCGGGGCAGCATCAATATGAATTCTTCCATCACAGGCATTATTCCAGGTTTTGAACAAGGCATGATGTTCGGGCAGCCGTTTTTCTGTCTCACCAATGTCCCCGAAAAATGTGGCACCTATGTTTGCGCGGATACCGGATTTCTTAACTGCCTCACAAGAAGCTTCCTGGAAAAAGTACATATCCGCAAATGCTGTAGTTCCAGACCGGATCAATTCGGCAGTGCCTAACAGTGAACCGGTATATATATCCTGCTCATTCAGTTTCTCTTCAATAGGCCAGATTTTTTTTGTCAGCCAGGTAAAAAGATCCAGATCATTGGCATAATTTCTGAAAAGTCCCATGCTCAGGTGAGTGTGGGCGTTAATAAATCCGGGAATTATTATTTTTCCTTCTGCATCAATAGTCCTGTCAGGGATAAATGAATCAGGGATATTGCCAGTAGAAACTATTTTTTTTCCATCAATGGCAATGTCCATAACGGAAGCAAGTTTTGTCGCATCCTGTGTCAAGGAGGATGTCATAGGGATCACTATGCCGCTGCAAATAAGTAATTTCATAGGTTATGCTACCATGCAGGAAGAAGAGTGTAAATATTTCTGCAATAAGTTTAACAAGTGTTTAATCAATTTCATGGTCCGCAAGAAAGTATGGGTACTTTTTCGCATCAAAGGTTACTGCAACAGAGGCGGTATCACGTAAAAAATCTATATTGCCGATTTTAATCTGCACTATCTCTATACCAAGCCGTTCTGCAAGATCTGTTCTCAATTTTTCATGGTTTTCAGGTTGGATGAGACCGATTTTTTCATATTTTATTGTTATGGTGCTTAAAGATTTCCTCATCCAGAAATATTCCATCAGAATTATAAGGATTATCATGGATATGTTTGCTATCAATAGATGGGTATTGCTATATCCGGCGCTTGCCAGGGAATTTATCACTGAGATAGTGATTGCGAAGAAAAGGTATGTCATCTCTTTTACTACGATGGTAATTGTCCGGTACCGTATTATCCCGAATATGGCAAACAATCCTAACGCCAGTCCCAATTCCATATTTATACTGGAGAGCATAAAGCAGAGAATAAAAACGGTTGAGCCAATAATTATGAAAGTAAAAACATACTCTTTTCGTTTATTGCCCGGGAAATAAATTACCCTTGAGACAATAAACAGAACAAGTAAGTTTGCCAGGAAACGAATGGTAAAATCTACAAGCGGGTTATACGCTAACATTGGACATCCTCTCTATTGCAAGATTAATATTCTTAAAATTATTATATTTCAAATCAGGAAATAATGATATTGATCCAATGCAGTATTTACTCATACGATCCGGTCTGATTCCACGGCGTTTGAGTTCGTTTTGAAAATGGTGAGTTCCGGAATGTCCGTTTTTTTTAATTTCAGCTACTGCGATACCCGGCAGCACTTTTCGCCCTAAATGAATTTCCTGTCTTTTATCTCTTGAGAGAAAAAGCAGGTTTGTATCGATGGTTATACGTTCTTCCATATCCTTATGCACCAGGGTTAATCGTATGAACTCATTTTTCATTGATTTCACCAGTTGATTTATGGGATAGGGGAGTTCCTGCTTTAGGAAGGTTTTTACATTTGACGGCAGTTGGGTCAGTTTTGTATATTGATCAATAGAGCCTTCCTCTGAGAGTAGTATCCGCGATTTTATGGTTCTTCCCTTGTGTTTTTTCTTTATTTCCAGGTAAATCCGGTGAAATTCACTGTATTCACGAATTCGAAGTTTGTAGCGAAGGGCTTTGCCGTTGTGGTGTGATAAAAACATTTGTCTATCTGCAGTATCAAAATAGATGTTTTTGTAAAGAAATTGCCGGGTTTGTAATTCTTCCATTATATGATATGACTGTGCGACGGCATGAAGTATTTCTTCAAGCTGATTTATAGATAGTATGTATTTGATATCTACCCGATCCATCAACCTGACTGAATCCATTTTTTTAAGGGATATTGGTTCAAAATGTTGTATCATACCCGGTATATTCCGCAAATATATAATCCCCAATCGATTTTAACGCAGCAGCACACAATCCTTACGGTTCCTGCATTTCCAGGTCTGATACATACGTTTAACAACCCCTGTTTTACGATAGTTCACTTCCAGATATTCTCCTGACAACTCTATAACCTCGCCCGGATCTGGAATTACTGTCCTGCACTTGCATTTCCCGGCAAATTGTTCCGCATCCTGTTTTGTCCCAACAATTGAACCCCAATGGTAGGGTATTGCAGTTGAAGGGTTGATAAAATTTACAGCACGTGCTGCTTCATCAGCATCCATGGTGAATTTTCCCCCAACAGGCATAAGGGCAATGCAAACCTTTTTAAGGTTTCGCATTTCGGGAATCAAATCTGTATCCCCTGCATAATATATTGTAATATTATCAATAATTATAGAGAAACCAACCCATTTCTTCCTTTTTGGGTGAAACAACTCATGAATTGTGTAGGCTGGAATGGCTTCAATCCTTATACCACTGTCTTTTATGGAGTCTCCAGGATTCAGCGGGGTGCCGGTACCCAGTTCCTTAATAACATCCGGTGGGCCATACACGTTCCAAGGTTCTTTAGCAATTTTCTTAATATCAAAAGGAGAAAAGTGATCATGATGGTTGTGGCTTATTAATATGATATCACCGTCGTGAGATTTGGTTGGAATCCTCCAGGGATCTATATAAATAGTTTTACTGCCCTTGAGTTTAAAACTGGAATGTCCAATCCATTCAATACTTAAAGCCATCCCCACAACCTGAAACAATTTTTTTTAATAACTTTAAAAAGCATTATACATGATTAGTGAGTGTTTGTCAGGTAAAATTTGGCTGTAAACAAGTTTTAGAATCTTTTTGTATAGATGTGACAATATGGTGTGCTCCCATTAACATCATAATAATGCTGATGATAGTTTTCCGCGGGCCAAAATATACCTGATGGAACCAATTTTGTAGCTGCTGTAACACCCTTACTCTTAAGGACTGAAATCAGCAGTTCTGCACTCTCTTTCTCATGTTTATTGTTATAAAAAAGGACTGAAAGATATTGACTGCCGATATCCGGACCCTGTCCGTTAGTCTGGGAGGGGTCGTGTGTCTCAAAGTATAGTTTTGCAAGCTTTTCAAATGATGTTCGTTCAGGGTCAAAAAGTACCTCCACAGCCTCAACATGCCCTGTTTTACCCGTACAGACTTGTTTGTAGGTTGGGAATTCCGTTTCACCGCCAGCATAACCGGCCGAAGTCAGGATAACGCCGTCAGACCTGTCAAAGTGATACTGGGTTCCCCAGAAACAACCTGATGCAAAAATTGCCCGTTGGGTTCTGATATATCTAAGTGATAATGAGTTTACGCAGTGGCGTGTGTTTTTCGGAGTGTATTCTTCACCAGTAAACACATGCCCCAGATGGCCGTCGCAGGATGAACAGATTATTTCAGTTCTTCGTCCGTCAGCATCAGGATTTTCTGAAACAGCCCCAGGGATTCTATCATCAAAACTTGGCCAGCCGCATTCTGTAGTGAATTTACTTTCCGATCGGTAAAGAGGCGCCCCGCATTTTCTGCAGATATAGACTCCCTCATCAAAATGATTCCAATATTCACCAGTGAATGGGGATTCAGTTCCTTTGTGTTCAATTACGTCTGCTTCATTTTGGTTTAACGGTTGTAAGTAGATATTTTTCATAATCTGCCCCCAATTCGAATATACCCATAAAATTAACTGCAGGCAAAAAAAACCGGCTGAATGAATCAGCCGGGTAGGTGTGTTGTACCGTTACTTTCAGGTTCAACTAAAAACTTCAAGCAAATAGAGGCCCAAGGGTGCTGCAGGCACGATAATCAGAGCCTTCAGTGTCCATACCAAACGCACCCCACATGCTGGGCCTGAAAATTTTGCTTTTATCAACATTGTGCATATTAACCGGGATCCGCAGCATAGAGCAAAGTGTAATCAGGTCAGCTCCGATATGTCCATAACTTACGGCACCATGGTTCGCACCCCAGTTTGCCATCACAGAATATACATCCTTGAATTTTTCATTGCTGCTAATAATCCTTGGTGCAAACCAGGTGGTGGGCCATGTAGGATTAGTTCGCCTATCAAGTAAATTATGAACTTCTTCAGGTACTTCAGCAGTATAGCCTTCTGCTATCTGCATGACAGGGCCAATTCCCTTAACAATATTTACCCTGGACATAGTAACAGGCATACCCCCGCGGCTTAAAAAGTCAGTGGAGAAACCACCGCCGCGAAAATATCCCCCGTCTGCAACACAAAATTCTGTTGCCTCAAGACATGCCGCAGCGTCATCAGGAGTAATATCCCAGAATGATTTCATAGTTGGT
>JAGLNY010000164.1 GCA_023139255.1 Spirochaetales bacterium | reverse complement strand
AGCCCTCGACCGGAATCGAACCGGTTACCCCCACCTTACCATGGTGGTGCTCTACCGATTGAGCTACAAGGGCATGCTACTGCCAAGTTTTTCCGGATTGTGGTCCGAGCAAAAAACCACGTAGATGGAAAACTACCAAAGCTGGAATTTTTTGTCAAGAGATTTTATTGCCTGACTTGAAAATATTCCTGTTTTGTGACTAATATTGGAGGTTATTTCAAAAATAATCGAAGCTATTGCAATTAACTGTTACACGAACAAGGAAAATCAATGAATAATAAAAGTATTCGGTATGGAAAGGATAGTGAATCAATCAAGTGGGACTTCGCCGAGCACCTAAAATACACGCTTGGGTGCGATCGGTATTCTGCCTCAGTTTATGATAAGTATTATGCCCTTGCGCTGACTGTACGGGACAGACTTATTCATCAGTGGATCAGGACCCAGCAGTCCCACTACAATAATAAAGTAAAACGCGTCTACTACCTTTCCCTTGAGTTCCTGATGGGCAGGGCTATGACAAATAATATTATCAATCTTCAGCTTGAACAGCCATTCCGGGATGCGCTGAATGATCTTGGGTACTCTCTTGAGGAACTGGCAGACAACGAGGTTGATGCAGGCCTCGGCAATGGTGGATTGGGCAGGCTTGCCGCATGTTTCATGGATTCCATGGCCACTATGGACATTCCTTCTTACGGATATGGAATCAGGTACAATTACGGTATCTTCAAACAGCGTATTATAAACGGATACCAGACAGAGCAGACTGATGACTGGCTGAGATTCGGCAACCCCTGGGAACTTGAGCGAAGCGATATCAGTTTTCCGGTTAATTTCGGTGGACGGGTGGAATCTATCAGGGAGCACGGTGAAATGCATTTCAAATGGATGAACACTCAGCATGTAATCGGGACTGCCTATGACACACCCATTGTCGGATACGGGGGCAATACCGTAAATACATTAAGATTGTGGGGTGCCCGGGCAACTGAGGCTTTCAACCTGCACGACTTTAATGAAGGGGATTATGTTGAGGCGGTTAAGGCCAAGGTGCTTGCAGAGAATCTCAGCCAGGTACTCTACCCTAACGATACGCTGTACCTGGGAAAGGAACTCCGGCTCAGGCAGCAATATTTCTTCGTAACCTGTTCGTTGGCAGACATTCTCAGGCGTTTTAGGAAAACCGGTGAACCATGGTGCAGATTCCCGGACTACGCGGCCATACAGCTTAACGATACCCATCCATCCCTTGCAATTCCTGAATTGATGAGGGTACTCCTGGATACTGAACATCTCAGCTGGGATGAAGCATGGGATATCACGGTGAAGGCATTGGGATATACCAACCATACCCTTATGCCGGAAGCATTGGAACAATGGCCTGTTCCCATGCTGGAAGCCAATCTTCCCCGTCACCTGCAGATAATTTATGAAATCAATCACAGATTTCTTCAGCGTGCCGTTACTTTCTTCCCCGGAAATACAGAAAAAATCAGTCGTGTAAGTATAATAGAGGAAGCCGATCCCAAGCAAATACGTATGACAAACCTCTGCATAATTGGGTCACACTCCACCAATGGTGTTGCCCGTCTGCATACAGATCTGCTGAAAACCCGCATGTTCCCGGAGTTTGCCCAAATTTTTCCGGAAAGGTTCAATAATAAAACAAACGGGATAACACAGAGACGGTGGCTTCTCAAAGCAAATCCTCCGTTGGCCTCTCTTATAACCGAAACAATAGGGGATGAGTGGATAACCGATTTTAACCGTATTACTGAACTGAAAAAATATGCTGATGATACCTCTTTCCTGGAAAAATTCGAGACTGTAAAGCAAAAAGCAAAGGTTGAGGCTTCAAATTACCTGAAACATAATTTCGGGTGGTCAATTGATCCCGGTTCACTATTTGATGTCCAGGTCAAGCGGATTCATGAATACAAACGTCAGCTGCTGAATGCCCTTCATATTATTATTCTTTACAACAGGATCCGGGATGGAAAAGCTGACGGGATGCACACTATTACATTCCTTTTCGGCGGTAAAGCAGCTCCCGGGTATGTTATTGCCAAACTTATTATTAAATTCATCAATAACATCGCCGACACCATAAACAACGATCCTGCTGTTAACGATCTTCTCAAAGTTTATTTCATGCCGAATTACCGTGTTTCGATGGCAGAAAAAATCATACCTGCCACTAATATTTCCGAGCAGATATCAACTGCGGGTACGGAGGCTTCAGGAACAGGTAATATGAAATTTATGTGCAACGGAGCCATCACCCTGGGTACTCTTGACGGTGCCAATATCGAGATAATGGAAGAAGCAGGTAATGAGAATATATTTATTTTCGGGAACTCCGCTGATGAAGTTGAGCAGAAAAGAAGCTCCTACGATCCCTATATAAGTTGTTCACAAGACAATGAGATCAGGCAGGCAATCGAGCTGATTCTGTCGGGATATTTTAATGTCAGTGAGCCGGGAATTTTCGAACCTCTCCGCAGGATCCTGTTTGATGAAGGCGACCGGTATATGCATTTTGCGGATCTCGGGTCGTATAAAGATACCCATGCTGCGGCTGTTAAGGCATACTCAGGCAGGCTTAAGTGGAACAGGATGGCTGTTATGAATATTGCCTCTTCGGCTAAGTTTTCATCTGACAGAACCATTGATGAATACTCAAAAGAGATCTGGAAGGTTACGCCCAGCAGGGTGCAGGGATATGAATCCCCTTCTCTGAGTCTGGAAGACGCAGCGGCTTCCGCACGATCAGATAGTCATTAATGGATGATCGAATTGAAAATCTCAGTCACCCATGGAGATACCGTTGTCAGCAACGGGACAAGGAGCAGGGCCGGGAGAAAGTTTGATGTCTTGATCTCCCTGAGATTCAGCAGGTTAATTCCAATCATTATTACCAGGACACCGCCTACCGCAGAAAGCTCAATCAGGCCTGCCTCACCGATGTGCGGGGCAAGCCATGCCCCCGCAAGGGTAAATGCCCCCTGATAAACCAAAATGGTGACAGCGGAAAATATAACACCGATACCGTATGCGGCAGTAAACATTATGGCCATAAAACCATCCATAACCGACTTGATCAGGATGAGCTCATAATCCCCTTCTGCCCCTGCCTTGATTGCCCCGACTATAGTCATTGCGCCGACACAAAAAAGAACCGATGCATTCAGGAAACCCAGGGCAAAATCCTTTGAGGCTGTTAGGGAAGTATCCTTTCGGCCGCGCTTAACAACTCTCTCAAAAAATGAGCCTAAACGCAGTATCCCGCCTTCAATATTTATCAGGTACCCGATCACCCCGCCGACACCAATTGAAAAAAGTACTATCAGGTAACTCTGTGATCCCAATGCCATACGAAAACCAACAAGAAGGGATATGAAGCCGGCACTGATAAATACCACTTCCTTTATTGAGTCTTTAATTCTTGCATGAAAAATAAGCCCTATGAGCGAGCCTATAATAACGGTTAAACAGTTAATGATTGTTGCTGTCATGCGGCTCATTATAATGATTCAGTCATCTACATGCAATTGTTTTTTACAGTGGATTTTTGCGGTGGAGTCATGATATGCTTCCAGTATGATTTCATGCATAATACCAGCTGCGGGTTCATCCACAAGAATGGATGAGTGGAAACTCATGCTCCCTTATCTCGGGAAACCAATTATTGATCATGTAGTGGAAACGGCACTTTCCTCAGCTGACAGAGTTCTCCTGGTGACCGGCTACCGGGAGAATGAACTACGCAGCCATTTCTCCGGGATACCGGAAATCATCTTTCTGCAGAACCCGGACTATTCCCGCGGGATGTTCTCATCAATTCGTACAGGTGCGGCCGGACTTGATCCCGAAAATTTTTTTGTCCTTCATGCAGATCTTCCTTTGGTAAAACCCTCACACATTACCTGCCTGTTTGACTATTTTACTCATCAGAGAAAAAATAAGATCGAAATTGTACAGCCTGTCTGCAATGGTGTTCCCGGTCACCCTGTAATCTTTTCCGGGTCGGTAAGGGAAACTTTGCTTAGAGCATCTGACAGTGATTCCATGAGAGATATATTCCAGTGCCATACTGTCTCGTTTTTTCAAACGAATGATCCTGCTTATATCACCGATGTAGATACAAGGGAGGCGTATGACCAACTTATTCGTCAGAGCGGTTCCTGAATACCAGCCCGTCCCCTTCAGCATCCACAACAACAGTATCCCCATCTACCACCGTGCCTTCCAGTAATTCCTTGGCAAGAGGATTTTGTATCATGTTCTGAATCACCCTCTTTACCGGTCTTGCACCGAATGCCGGGTCAAATCCATTCTCAGCAACAATCTCAAGAGCATCCTCTGATACTTCCAGGGTAATATTCCGACCGCTGAGCCGGGCCTGCAGAAGATCCAGCTGGAGCCTGACTATCTTCCTGACCTGCAATTTCCCAAGACGGCTAAAAGGAATGATATCATCAACCCGGTTAAGGAATTCAGGCTTGAATGTCTGCCTCAGCAGCATGGTTATCTGCGGCCGTACCTCCTCGAAATCCTGTGCATCAAGCAGAATATCACTCCCCAGGTTACTTGTCATTATAATAATGACATTCCGGAAATCAACCAGCCTTCCCTGCCCATCAGTCATCCTTCCATCATCCAGCAGCTGAAGAAGTACATTAAAAACATCCGGGTGAGCTTTCTCGATCTCGTCAAAAAGAATAACTGAGTAGGGTTTTCTCCGAACTGCCTCTGTCAACTGTCCTCCCTGATCATACCCGACGTACCCGGGAGGGGCGCCTATCAGGCGGGACACTGAATGCTTCTCCATATATTCACTCATATCAATACGGGTCAGGGCACGTTCGTCGTCAAACAAGAATGCAGCCAGGGTTTTTGCCAGCTCAGTTTTTCCAACGCCGGTCGGGCCGATAAAAATAAAGGAACCGAGAGGCCTGCCCTCATCGGCAATCCCCGCCTTGTTCCTGCGTACTGCATCAGAAACTTTCTGAATGGCCTCCTGCTGCCCAATAACTCTTTCTGACAGAACCACTTCAAGCTTCAGATATTTCTCTATTTCAGATGAGAGCATTTTGGAAATCGGGATGCCTGTCCATAAGGAAATTACCTGGGCAATATCTTCCTCGGAAACCTCTTCCCTGAGAAGTTGTCTCTCAGACTGAACCTGCCCAAGTTCCCCGCTTTTCTTTTCCATTTCAGCTGATAGATCCGGGACCAGCCCATGCTTTATCTCAGCCGCTTTTGCCAGGTCACCGCTGCGCTCAGCCTGAAGCTCATCCGCCTTCAGCTGCTCAATTCCGGCCTTCATCTCCCGCAGACTGTTTATTATTTCCTTTTCATTCCTCCATTGCAAATTCATCCCGTCATGTACGGCTTGAAGGTCCGCAAGTTCTTTTTCTATTTTTTCCAACCGTTCTTTTGATGCCTCATTCTTTTCACTTTTCAACGCTTGCTTCTCAATATTCAACTGGAGGATTCTCCGGTCAATCTGATCCAGTTCAAGCGGCTGACTCTCAATTTCCATCTTTATTTTGCTTGCTGCCTCATCAACAAGGTCTATCGCCTTATCAGGAAGAAACCTGGAGGTGATGTACCTGTCAGAAAGTACTGCAGCGGCAATTAATGCCTCATCCTTAATCCTGACACCATGGTGCACCTCATATCTCTCCTTAAGTCCCCGCAGGATAGCAATTGTGGACTCAACCGAAGGTTCGTTGGTCATAACCGGTTGGAACCTCCTCTCCAGGGCGGGATCCTTCTCAATATATTTCCGGTACTCGTTCAGGGTTGTTGCTCCAATTGCCCGGAGATCCCCTCTCGCCAATGCCGGTTTTAACAAATTAGAGGCATCTGTCGATCCTTCCGCTGCCCCGGCTCCCACTAATGTATGCAGTTCATCGATAAACAGGATAATTTCCCCATCGGACTCTGTAACCTCATTAATTACTGCTTTAAGTCTTTCCTCGAATTCTCCGCGAAACTTTGCACCGGCTATCAGTGCCCCAATATCAAGGGTCAGCAGTTTTTTAGTCTTCAGCATCTCAGGGACATCCCCGGAAACGATACGTCGGGCCAGCCCTTCAGCAATTGCTGTTTTTCCAACCCCGGGTTCGCCAATCAGGACAGGGTTGTTCTTTGTCCTTCTTGAAAGGACCTGCATTACACGGCGTATTTCCTCATCCCGTCCAATTACCGGGTCAAGTTTTTCCTGCCTTGCCAGTTCAGTGAGATCCCTGCAGTATTTTTCCAAAGCCTGATAGCGATCCTCCGGGTTCTGATCTGTAACCCTTTGGCTGCCGCGGATTGTCTGGAGTGCCTGTAAAATATTTTTCTCTGTTATACCGTACTGCCCAAAAAGTCCTGATAGTGACCCTTTACTCTTCACAAGGGCGATGAGCAGGTGCTCGACACTGGTAAACTCATCTTTCAGAGCTGATGCTTCTTTTTCCGCACTAGTTATCACAGCTGCGGCATCAGGTGATAACCCTGTCTGCCCCTGTGTTCCGCCGTATGCCCGGGGTAATGACTGAAGCCTCTTACGTATTTCCGCAGTCAGCCCGGTTCGGTTTATCCCTATCCGATCCAGAAGAGGAGTCACAACCCCTTCCCTCTGGCTCAGCATTGAATAACCCAGGTGTTCACACTCAATTTGTGTATGATTATACTCTTTCGTCAGTGAATCTGAATCCTGCAGGATTTCCTGCAGTTTAACGGTCATTCTGTCAACTCTCATCTTTTTACTCTACCTTGAGGCAATTTCCTAGAAATTTTCCCTGGATTCATGTTTACATGAATT
>JAGLNY010000163.1 GCA_023139255.1 Spirochaetales bacterium | reverse complement strand
GCAACTCAAGAAGAGTTAAAGAAAGCTTATCGCAAATTAGCAGTTAAATATCATCCTGATAAAAATCCCGAAAATTCTGAGGCAGAAAGCAGGTTCAAGGAAGCCACAGAGGCTTACGAAGTATTAAGCAATCCACAGAAGCGATCTACCTATGATCAGTTTGGTTTTGCCGGGCTTGAAGGTATGAATGGCGGGTCTCATGATTATTCCTCAGTATTCAGGGATTTTAGTGATATATTTGGTGATTTTGGCGGGATATTTGACTCGTTTTTTGGCGGCAGCGGCAGATCCAGAGGCGGCAGGGAAAGCGGTGGCCCGGCACGTGGGGCAAATCTCCGGTATAATCTGGACATAAATTTCAAGGATGCTGTTTTTGGCATAAAAGCTGAGATCTCATATATTCATAATGTAGCCTGTTCTCATTGCGGCGGGACTGGTGCTGAATCAGGATCCAAACGAACCGTTTGTACCTCCTGTGGTGGTTCTGGACAGGTTCGGAGAAATTCCGGATTTTTCTCGATAGCATCTGCATGTCCGTCATGCGGTGGGGAAGGGTTTGTAATAGACCATCCCTGCAGTTCTTGCAGAGGTACGGGGCTGGCAAAAAAACAGCAAAAAATAAAGGTGAATATCCCGGCTGGTATTGCAACAGGAAAACGTATAAGTCTGACAGGACAGGGAGATGCGGGGCCAAATGGTGGGCTTGCAGGCGATCTTTATGTCTATGTGACGGTAAAAGCACATAGGTATTTTGAGCGGGATGGGAATGATCTTTATTGCGTAATCCCTATCTCTATGACTCAGTCTTCGCTTGGCGGGGATCTTGAAGTGCAGACAATAGATGGCATCCGAATAAAAGTAAAAATTCCCTCAGGGGTACAACATGGTAAGATGCTTCGTGTTAAAGGGAGAGGCGTCCCCTACCTGAACAGCAAGGATCATAGAGGTGATATGTATATAAAGCTTCAAATTGAGACTCCGAAACGTCTATCCATGAAGGCAAAAACATTGATGCGTGAACTTGCTGATGTACTTGGTGAGGATCCAGCACCTAACCCGGTTCCGCTGACAGAGCTGTAGGAAGTATATGCGTATTATAATTGGGTTTCACGCGATTGAGGAGATCCTGAAAAGGAAATATCCCGGAGCTGAACTCTATCTTCATAAGAAAAGTCATAAAAGAAATGAGCAGCTGGAAAAACTCGCCTTAGCACAACAGACCGTTGTCCGGGCAGTCAGTGAAAAAGAACTTGATTCTCTTTCTGAAGGCCGTAATCATCGCGGGGCGGCTCTTTTAGTTCCCGGTGGAAAAACAATACCGAAAAGCCTTGATTTCAAGGCATTTCTCGAGACTGGTAAAAAAGCAGATAATGCTTTGGTTGTTGCTCTGGATGGGGTAACAGACCCGCAGAACCTTGGTGCGGTAATGCGGAGTGCCGATTTGTTCTCTATTGATTTGCTCCTGCTTCCGGAAAGAAGAAGTGCTCAGGTTAACCAGACTGTGTTAAAAGTGTCTTCGGGCGCAGCTGAGTATGTTCCCTATACCATTGTACCCAATCTGGTAAGATCCCTTGAGTTGTTGAAAGAACAGGGGTTCTGGGTTTTTGGGGCTGATATGAACGGAGAGGATATATCTTCGGTAAATATGACAGGGAAAACAGTAATTGTTCTCGGGGCTGAAGGGAAAGGATTAAGCCGGTTGGTCCTGGAAACTTGTGATAGGGTCGTATCAATTCCTACAACCGGTCATATTGACTCACTGAATATATCAGTAGCAGCCGGAATAGTGATGTATGAGATTCAACGTCAGCAAAAAGGCGTGTGAAAAAAGCAATCTTCCCACAAATACTGCGTCAGAAAAATACTAAAAATGCTCATTTACATGTAGTAAACTCCGCTTTTTGCGTTTTTTCATCCTTGTCTTTGCAAAAACCTTACTTTTTTCAGGAGAGTTAATAACAGTTTAATCTTCAAAAAATTTATTACCAATATCTTTACGGTGCCAGGCACCTTCGAATCGAATATCTTTAATATAGGAATATGCCCGGGAATTTGCCTCGATGATATTTGTCCCCAATCCCACTACGGAAAAGCAGCGCCCGCCATTTGTTATGAGATTGCTTCCAGATTCGCTTACAGCTCCGTAGAACAGCATCGCGGAATTATAAACTAGAGTATTTTTTGAGAAGAAGGGTAGTTCGGAAACTTTTCTTTCTATCACAGGGTTTTCCGGATATCCCTGACTGGCTACTACAACTGCAACAGATGACTGGTTTGATATTTCAAGATTGAATTTTTCAATATCCTGATTTTGCAAAGCCTCTATAATATCGAGAAAATCTGATTGAATCAGCGGAGCCATAGCTTGGGTAGCAGGATCGTTAAATCTTACATGGTAATCAACTAGTTTAGGACCGTTTTCAGTGAGGATGATGCTGAAAATAAGAACACCTTTGTATGTCATTCCCTCTTTCTTAAGTCCCTCAAATGTTGGGGTAAGGATATGATTGGTAATCTGCTCCTGGAGAGAGGATTTTACTATCGGAACCGGACAGATAGATCCCATGCCGCCTGTAGCTGCACCTTTGTCGTGTTCGCTTGCTTTGGTGTAATCGGAACAGACAGGAAACAGCATGCACCCTTTTTCATCAATAAGGACAGTAAGTGTGATTGCCATTCCCTTTAAATGCTCTTCAACAATTATATTGCCGTTTTTAAGCAGTCCGCCCGCAAAAGCCAGCAGCTTATCCGGATCTGAGGAGTCGAGCATAACACGGCTTGGGGCAAGTTCATTTTTCTTTATCACAAAACGAGTCCCCTGGTTCTGCTTAAGGTGATCCTGTAAGTCAGATAAACTGGTAAATAGTAAATATTTTGATGTGGGAATTTTATAACGATCGGAAAAAGCCCTTGCAAAGGTTCTATCACCTTCCAGCCGCATTGCTGCGCTGGATGCGCCGAAAGTAGGAATCCCCAAAGATCTGAGATGATCCGGGACTCCCGCTGCCAGAGGAGCTTCAGTTCCCGCAAAAACGTATGAAATATCATATTTTCTGCAAGCAGCTTCAACTGATTTAGGATCAGATGGGTTGATGTCAGGAAGATTTGTCCCAAGCATCGATGTACCGGCATTGCCTGGCGCAATGAAAAGACCGCCGATCCGTCTGCTTTTTGAGAACATCCATGCTATGGCATGATCTTTGGCACCGGATCCCAGAACTAGAACTTTCAAGTTTATAGACCCCCCAATTGTGTAAATGATTCTCCTGAAAAAAGCAAGATTTTTTCAGGAGAATCATCGATGTAAAAGTATCATTCTGTTTATGATTGGTCAATAAGCCGCGCAGCGCCAGTTGTATCAAGTTTGAGGATGTAATTCTACCCATTCGGAAAGAATTGCTTCATAATCCTCTCTTGATGAAGCCCGAACGATTTTCCTTCGTATCTGCGAAGCTCCCGGAAATCCTTTAATGTATGAGCCTGCATGTTTGCGCATTTCCCTGCATGCTGCATTTTCATTCTTTACTGCAATTGATTTATCCAGGTGGTTGAGAAATGCTGATACCCGGAGTTTTTTTGGGGTCTCCGGCGGGATATTGCCTGTCAGCAGGAGATGTCGGGTTTGAGAAAAGATAAAGGGGTTCCCGATGGCACCGCGGGCAAACATAACACCGTCAGCTTCTGTCTCAGACAACATGCATAGAGCTGCCTCAGAAGTAAACAAATCACCAGATCCAAAAACAGGAACACTGGATGCTTGTTTTAGAGCTTTAATATGTTCAAGGTTGGCGACACCTGAATATCCCTGAGATCTGGTACGTGCATGCAGGGTTATCATTGCTGCCCCGCCTTGACATGCAGCGTCTGCTGTTTCATGGAAATTAATACTATCACTGTTCCAGCCGGAACGTATTTTAACGGTTATTGGTATATCTGTTTCATTACTAAGGGCCTGGACTATCCGAAAAATTATTTCGGGAGATTTTAGCAGGGCGGATCCTGCTCCGGTCTTAATCACTTTTGGAACCGGGCAGCCGCAGTTAATATCAATTATATCCGGTTTATGCCTAATAATAGCTGGAAGGGCACGCAATGAAGTTTCGGTACTATTCATGAAGAGCTGAACGGCAAACACTTTCTCATTATCCGCTCTGGCAAGGAGAGCCTCAGTTTTTTTACTTTTCCGGAAAAGTCCTTCCGCTGAAACCATCTCAGAAAATGTAAGGGCTGCCCCTTCATCAACACAAAGAGAACGAAATGCCTGATCTGTAAAACCAGCAAGCGGAGCTAGAAAAAGATTTCCCGGTAGTAGTAAACGGCCGATTGCAATAGGATGATAGTACTGTTCAGTCATGATAATTCCCCTGAAAAAAACTTACTTCCTGCAAAGGAGTTATGATAACTATTCAGATAAACCAAAAACACGCAAGCTATTTTCATATAGTGCGGGTGCTATCTCCTCAATTGGTTCATCGCGGATTTCGGCAATTGCAAAAGCAACTTCACTTAGGTAGGCAGGCTTATTCCTCTTACCTTTGTATCGTGACGGTACCATAAAGGGACTTTCAGTTTCAATAAGTATACGATCCAGCGGAATTCTTGCCGCAGTCTCGTGAAGATTTTTCGCGTTACGGTAAGTTACATTTCCTGCAAAAGAGATATAGAGATTCAGGTCGATTGCCCGTTCTGCATAGTTATAGTCTTCAGAGTAACAGTGCAGGATACCGCCTTTTTCAGATATTCTGTCAGAAAGAATATCCATAATGTCAGCACCAGCTTCACGGTTGTGAATGATGACCGGCAAGTTGAGTTTCTTCGCGATATCGAGCTGATGAATAAAGAGTTCTATCTGTGATTTTTTATCACCGAACTTTCTATAATAATCAAGCCCTATCTCACCAATAGCAACAATGCGGTCGAAACCGGCACCTTTCAACACTTTCTGTTCCCAGTCAATTCCGGGATTGGCTACTTCTGAAGGTGATACACCAACTGCATGGTAGACATTAGATGCGGTTTTCAAATTATCATATACTTGAAAAAAATCACTCAAACTGTTACAGATGCTGACCAGATGCTTTACATCAGCTCTTTTCGCCTGCTGGATAATGAGTAATTGTTCGATTTGGTCTTCATGTATCAGCCCAATATGAGCATGAGTATCAAAATACTGCATTTTACCTGTCCATTATTTACAAAGATTTGCTGTCGATAGAGACATATAAACAAAATACCACGTACGCCATAGATCGTCAATTGTATTTGACAATTATTTATTAGCATGGTAGCTTGTTCAATACAAGTATTGATTTGAAGTTATTAATTTGTTCACATGTAGATATTTGCACATAGGGAGTTTCTGTCAGGATTAAAGATTTTATTTTTTTAATCTGTGGACGGAATTTCAAAATTTTCTAAATAGAAAATTCACAACTACTGAATTTATATACGAAGGAGCTGCCGCAGCAAAAACGGCGGCGGGACATATATGGGAAATATGAGTACTCATGAAGACATGCCTCAACCGAAAGAATCTGAACTGAAAGAAGCTTTAAACTCTGTTGAGCAAAAGAATGAACAAATTGTTGTGACCGAACCAACTAAAGAAATCAAGACAGCTGAATCAATCGAATCAACAAAAGACTCTACAGGAACAAAAGATCCTGCAAAAGTTCCTAATGGAACTTCAGTTACTCATTTAGTGAAAAATCCGAATACAAATGAGACTTGTCTTGCTGTTTTTAACAGAAAGCTGGATACAGGAGTTCTGGTGGTGCTGTCGACTCGGTATGGAAAGGATGTCGGTATGATTCTGGGTGAGCTGCACACTAAAGATAAAGGCTGCAGTGCATGTAATGGGTGTGGGGAAGGTGGTGTATCAGGTGAACAGACCTCCACTAAGAAAGTCCCTGCTGAAAAGGGACAGAGACCGGACAGAAAGCAAAAACGGAAAAAAGTAAAACAGGAAAATTCTGATATATATATAATTGAGAGAGTGGCGACAGATAGAGACCTGGAGCGCTATGAGAAAAATAGAAAAAAAGAGCTGGAGGCGATTACCGTCTGCAAAGAGAAAATCAGGAAGCACAACCTTGATATGAAGCTCGTATCAGCACATTATCTTTTAGGTGAGTCTAAAGTGCTCTTTTTCTTTACTGCAGATACCAGGGTTGATTTCCGGGAGCTGGTAAAAGATCTTGTGTCTGTTTTTAAAATGCGTATAGAGCTGAGACAGATTGGTGTCAGGGATGAATCCAGAGTACTTGGGGGACTTGCTGTCTGCGGTCGGGACTACTGCTGTCACAGCATAACTGATAAGCTGAATCCAGTTTCAATTAAAATGGCAAAAGAACAGAATCTTTCTCTCAATTCCATGAAAATATCCGGCCCGTGCGGACGGCTGCTATGCTGCCTTTCGTATGAGTATGATTTTTATCGTGATGAGAAAAAGAAAATGCCTAAAGAGGGCACTCGCATTAAAGTACAAGATGATTTGGTAAAAATTACAGAAGTCAATATTCTCTCAAAAAAGATTTACCTGTCTTCACAGGACGGAAGAATTATGGTTGTCCCTTTCAGTAAATTGTCTTATAATGATGCAGCAAAGCAATGGGATCTCGATAAAGAATATATTGATGAGATGTTATCCGGGTAAGCAGGTATATAAGAAATTGCATTAGAGACTGTAAAAAAACGTAAGTTGGTAATTTATTATCTTGACAGGTTTTAGACAGTATGTTATTTTTCCATCCGATAAGTGGGTGATGAAATCAGCGATATTATTTTATACGGCTGATTTGTTATTTAAACAGAACTTATAATACAGGAATTTACTCCTGTTTGTAAAAATCATGGTGAATGAGAAAGAATCTCATGTTATAATTGGAGGTAATTGCGTGGCAGTAAAAGGTTCCGCAGAAAAACGTCAGCGGCAGAATGAAGTTCGTAGAATTAGAAATAAGAGGGCGAAAAGTCAGGTAAGGACAGCAATCCGTAAGTTTAAGGAAACAGTTGAGACTAAAGATAAAGAACTTGCAGCTCAGGATTTGGGAAAAGTTATCAAACTTATCGATACCTCTGCCGGCAAAGGTTTATACCATAGAAATACTGCAGCAAGAAAGAAATCCCGTTTAAGTGCTATGCTTAACGGTATGGAATAATTGATTGGAAGGAAAGATCACAATCAATAAAAACAGCTGTTGCCGGATTTGGTAATCTGATTTAGTAAATTGATTTACTAAATCTTGCCAGTTTCCCGGGATTTTAGCAGCAGCCGGGCATGAGAAATTGTCAGGATTCTGAGGGAATGATATGTAAATATCCACTTCTGAATCAGGAACAAAGGCCGATAAAGGAGGGGTTATGGCATCCCGTAAATTAACAAAAGCTGAACTGATAGATAGAATTCATGAGAAGCTTGATTTGAATCGTTTTGATGTTCATCAGATCATTGATGAAGTTTTCCTACAGTTTAAAGAAGGACTTGCAAATGACCGTGTAATTGAACTGCGGGGATTTGGAACTTTCGAGATCAAAACCAGGAAGGGACGGGAAAAAGCCAGAAACCCAAAAACCGGTGAGAGTGTTTCCGTAGCCACGCATGGGGTTGCTGTTTTTCGACCTGGGAAAGAGTTGAAAGACATATCATGGAATCTCAGGAAATAATAATTCAGAAAAAATAATTTTTGTATGACACAACAAAACTATCGAATGATTGAAAAAAAACACAGCGGCCTCGTGACTATCGTCATAGAGGTCGTTTTACTGCTCTTATCAGCACTGGTCTTTTCCGGATCGTTCCCGGGTTTTATATCAGATAATGGAATAGGGTTCCTCGGTTTTTTTGCACTAATACCCATGTTCGCCGTTATAAGGAATACGGGATGGGCAAGAACTCCCTTCTACGGTTTCCTTTTCGGATTCGTTTTCTATACCTTTTTCAACTACTGGCTTTCAAGTTTTCATCCTCTTGCTGTCTATATAGCACCAGTGATTATGGGAGCAGAGATGATCATTCTTTTTCCCATACTCAAAGCCGCAGACAAGATGTTCTCAAAATACGGTTTTTTGGTTCAGCTTATTATATGGGTGGCGTATGAATACCTGAAAACACTGGGATTTGTCGGTTATCCATATGGTATAGTCGGATACTCACAATATGCATTTATTCCGTTTATTCAGATATCCTCATTTTTCGGGATTTGGGGTGTTACACTCATGACAGTGTTCCCCTCAATATTACTGTCAAGATATGCCGCTGATTGGCTGGCAGGGAAAAGAGAGAGGTTTACCCGCTTTCTAAAAACATACCGGGTTGTCTGGGCTGCTTATATTGTACTTTTTATTGCTGTGTTACTATTCGGGTTTGCCTCAATTGCAGAGCTGAATAATGAGGAGCCAGACAGGGAGTGGAGAACAGCCCTTGTGCAGCATAATGCTAATTCCTGGGAAGGCGGAATTGCAAACTGGCAAAAAAATCTTCATACGTTAATGGAACAGAGTAACCTTGCCCTGGCTGAAAATCCGGATATCATTATCTGGTCAGAAACCGCGTTTGTGATCTCGGTTTATTGGCACACAAATTACCGTACCAGCCGGGCATCTTACGAAGTGGTACAGGAATTTATCAACTTCGCAAACAATTTACCCATTCCCCTCCTTACAGGAAATAATGACAATACATTGAAAGATCCTGATCTGCCTCCTGTCCTGAGCGATGGTTCGCTTAATCGGGAAGATCATAATGCAGTAATCCTTCATGAGAACGGCGAGCTTAAACAGATATACTGGAAGCAGCATCTGGTTCCCTTTACAGAAAACTTTCCTTATGGTGATATTTTTCCGAGATTTAACGCCTTTCTTTTGTCACATGATTTTCATTATTGGACAAAAGGCACAATCCCTATAGTTTTCACTACAGATGATGGGGTGAATTTCTCCACACCAATCTGCTTTGAGGATGTTTTCGGGTATCTATCAGCTGAATTTGTACAAGCAGGTGCGGATGTCATTGTGAATATGACCAATGATTCCTGGTCCGGTGCAGTATCTGCCGAAATGCAGCACATGGCAATGGCGGCATTCAGGACAATTGAGAATAGACGGACTATGGTACGCGGGACCAATTCTGGAATGACCTGTGTTATAGATCCTGCCGGTAGAATTATCGATATAATGGAACCATTCACTGTCGGTTATATGGTTTCTGATGTTCCTGTATATACGTACAAGGATACTTTCTATACCCGATGGATTGACTGGTTTCCCAAAGCATTGATTGTACTTTCCCTAATCCTGCTGGCAGCCGGGTTCATCAGGGCTGTAATTCTTAAAATTATAAGAAGGAAATCCATTTGAGACAAAAACTTACTGCTGCTGTCTGTATAATCGGAACCGAACTGGTGCGCGGCATAATACAGGATGGTCATGCCAGATTGATAAGTGCTGAAGTGACAACATTGGGTTTCTCTGTTGTGCAGATCGTTATTGTGCCTGATGACAATGGAATTAGCCGGATTTTGAGTGATTTTATCGGGAATGTTGATATCATTTTTACTACAGGCGGGCTTGGTCCTACCACAGATGATATTACCCGTAGTGTTATAGCTCATGCTGCGGGAGTGGATCTGGTTGAGGACAAAGATGCCCGGGAACAGCTCGTTAAGAGGCTGAAAAATGAACCAGGAGAGGCAAACCTGAACCAGATACGTTTGCCGGATGGGTTTTCCATTATCCCAAACCCTGTGGGTACAGCCCCTGGATTTTACGGCACAATTATTGGTAGAAAAAAGAAAAATACAGTTATAATTTCGATGCCGGGACCACTGGTAGAGATGCAGGAAATGTTCCTGAACCGTGTTCTGCCTATAGTTAAACAGCTTTATAACATTACACAGGAGCAGGGCAGAACTGAGGCATCAATTTTCCTTATTCCTGAATCTCATCTGGAAGAGGCGTGCCGTGTGTGTGCTGTTCCGGGAGTAGAGTGGGGAACCAGAATCCAACAGCTCAGGATTAGCCTCTACTTGAAAAGCGGCAGCAACGAGGATAGAAATCGTATGCTGGAGAAAATCAGGGGCTATCTTGGTCCGGAACTGGTATTTCCTGGCGACGGGATGCCTTATGAATCACTGATTTTGTATTTGAAGGAACAGGGGATGATGATTGCCGGGGCTGAGTCTTGTACCGGAGGTCTGGTTTCTAAAATATTAACGGATATCCCGGGAAGCTCATACTGGTTCTGGGGTACGGCAGTAACCTATCATGATAGTGCAAAAGAGCGCCTGCTTCAGATTTCAGGGAAAAGCTTAGAGCAGCATGGGGCAGTCTCTTGTGAGACGGCTCTTGCTATGGCTGAGCGAATATTGCACATATCAGGATCTGATGCTGCATATAGCATTTCCGGTATAGCCGGACCGGAAGGCGGGACTCCGGAAAAACCTGTCGGGACTGTGTGGTTTGGTTTTGCATCAACAGATCGTAAATCTACTGCTGTCAGGATACAATTTAATGCATACAGCCGGGGTTCAGTACGGCATCGCGCAGCATTGTCAGCACTTTTGCTGCTTGATAATTTCATAAGGGGGAAAGAACCGCTTGACATAGTGGATAAGTGGCAATATATTTAAAGAGCCTGAAATGTTTCAAAAACATTATCCAGATATAAAATGAATCAACAAAAACATACTGAATTCTTTCTAGAATCTTAACAGATTTGTGTATTCAATACAGGGCTACCGAAGTTAAACAGAAATCAACCACTGTGTTATGGTGCACGCTTAATGATGAATATGATTGAATATATGTATGTATTATGTGGAAATAATCCAGCCATACAGGAAAAAATAAATACGTGGAGAATTTAATGTCATCAGAAATGAATGGGGTTGAAGTGTCTGAGAAAACTGTGGAAGCATCTGCTGAACAGCCTCAAACACCGATAAGTAACAACCTTGAAGGGAAACCTTCTGCCGCCCAAGAAAGTGCAGAAGCCGTTGAGACAATAAAGAAGAAAGTTGTTGCAAAGAAAAAGGCAAAACGGAAAGTAAAAGTTGAACGTGTAATTGAGTCTGACAGCCAGGAAGAAATTGCTGGTACGGGAACTGAGGAAGAGCCGAAGTTCACTGCTAAACCGAAGCTCTTCTCCCCAAAGAAAGCTCCTGCCAGGAAAAGAAGAGCAAAGAAAGAGAAAAAGGATCCTGAATTATTCGACCAGATTGAACCGGGAATAAAAGCTGAAACCAGTAGTAGTGAAGTTTCAGATTTGAGTAAAGAAGCAAACCCCGCAGCGGCAGACATGATCCAGAAAGAGAAAGTGCAATTGCCGCAGACGGGCAAAGATGTTAAACTTGAAACAGATCTTGATACAACTTCCAGGAAAAACAATAAACCGGTACCCATACAGACAGAAGTAAAATCAAACAACGGGAGCAGCTCTGCTTTTGTAAAAACAAGCGAGACCGAGGAAAAAAATATTGATATATCCGGAAACAGAGGATCTCGTCAGGATTCTAAGTATTCTTCCAGGTCCGCTCGTGGGAATAATGGGAAATACAGCGGAAAGCAGAATAAAAAGCGACCGAACAACCGTAATAACCGGGACAACCGGGACAACAGGGACAACCGGGAATATCAGGAAAACAACCCAATTTCCTATTCATCTGAACATCAGGGAGAAAAGCTCAGTATAAATGATTTGACGACGATGAATGTACCGGATCTGCGTGACAAAGCTAACAAGTGGGGAATTCAGGTTGATTCTCTCCTTACTATGAAGAAACAGGAAGTTATTGTAGAGATACTTAAGGCTCACACCCGCTCAGGCGGAGTTATTTATGCGTATGGTTCCCTGGAAATACTGCCCGATGGGTATGGTTTCCTCAGGTCCCCACAAAACAGCTACCTGCCTGGATCCGATGATATTTATATTTCACCATCACAAATCAGGCTTTTTAACCTGAAGACAGGTGATACAGTGGCAGGTCAAATCCGTCCGCCGAAAGACGGTGAAAGATTTTTTGCAATGCTTCGAGTTGAGGCTGTTAACAAAGACGATCCGATTTTTGCACAGACACGTGTGGGTTTTGAAAGTCTTACGCCCCTTTATGCAGATGAGCGGTTAAACCTGGAAAACAAGAAGGGTGATATATCTACCAGGCTTATTAATCTGTTTGCCCCGATTGGTAAAGGGCAGAGAGGACTTATCGTATCTCCCCCGCGTGCCGGTAAAACTATCCTTCTGCAGAAAATCGCGAATTCAATCACGGAGAATCATCCTGAAGTGGAACTTATAGTACTGTTGATTGATGAGCGGCCGGAAGAAGTTACCGATATGCGCCGTAATGTAAAAGGGGAGGTTATTGCCTCAACCTTTGATGAACAGGCTTCACGGCATGTCTCGGTTGCTGAAATGGTTATAGAGAAAGCAAAGCGTATAGTTGAGCATAAGAGGGATGTTGTAATCCTGCTTGATTCCATTACCCGTTTGGCACGTGCATATAACCAGACAGTTCCCACATCCGGAAAGATTCTGTCTGGTGGTGTCGATTCAAATGCCCTGCACAAACCGAAAAGATTTTTTGGTGCAGCCAGGAACATTGAGCACGGTGGAAGTCTTACCATAGTGGCAACAGCACTTATCGAAACAGGGTCAAGAATGGATGAGGTTATTTTCGAGGAGTTCAAGGGAACAGGTAACAATGAAATAGTCCTGGATCGCAGGATGGCGGATAGAAGACTGTACCCCGCAATAAATATCAAGAAATCCGGCACTCGCCGCGAGGAATTGCTTCTTCAGGAAAATGAGATATCAAAAATGTGGGTTCTGCGAAATGCGATGAATTCTCTCGAAGATATTGAAATGACCGAAATGCTCATTGACAGAATGAAGAAAAGTAAGAATAATGAAGCGTTCCTGGGATCTATGAATACGGGAGCTTGAAAATAAAAATTAATCTGCTGTGAAGGAAGTGTTTACTTACGTAAAAACTTTTGTAATTGCTTATGCAATTACTTCTATTGTAATTGAGTAAAAACTTTTGAAGTTTTTTACAAGTAAAAAAACACATAACCGTAGCTGTGGATTGCAATATAGATTCTGGAGGAAGTTATGAAAGAGGGAATACATCCCAAATATTCACCAGCAACAATCACTTGTGTATGCGGGAGTGTGATAGAGACTCAGTCAACAGCCGGAGATCTCAATGTAGAAATCTGTTCTTCTTGTCACCCGTTTTTTACCGGGAAACAGAAACTGGTAGATACCGCAGGAAGAGTTGAGCGGTTTAAGAAGAAATACGGAATTAAGGAATAGATCCATGGGTACATAGATCCGTGGGTACATAGATTTGAAGTTTCCAATTAATTTTATAGATATAAAAAATTTGGAAACTTCTGCTATACGTAATATTCCTGAGGAATGCTGCAAATCAGCAAAGAAACCCCGCATGGTTGTGTGGGGTTTCTTATGCTGCGCACGCTGAATTTACACAAATTAAGTTTCAGTTGCAATATATCCTCATTTGCCCTACAATTCCTTATGGGGGCTTTCATGAGCAGTATTACCGAACTGCATATGTCTGAATACGATGAATTCCCTGGAGTTGTTGTTTCTGTTCCTGGAGTAGTTACGCTAATGGGTGAGTACTCGGATGTATGCGATGGTTACACACTCTCCGGGGCTTTGGGACAGACAATTGAGATCGCAGTATCTAAACGGCGGGACAACTCTCTTCGTTTTTACTCTGTCGATTTTGATGAGCGGAAAAGAACTACCATACCAAATCTCAAATTCAGGCGGGAGGATCGTTGGGCAAACTATATTAAAGGGGTCCTGCACGAAATATTTCGTAGGAACTACGTGTTCAAGGGGCTTAACATAACCGTTAGAGGAACTATTCCCCAGAAAGTAGGGCTTAAATCTTCCACTGCGCTCTGTACAGCTATAGCCATTTCTGTGAAGAAATTACATAATTTTGCTATTGATGACACACAGCTTATACAGTCGATCTATTTTGCAGAGACTGCATTCATGCAGGCAAAATCGAGATTGGTTGATATTATGACCATGCTCTATGCAAAGAAAGATCATTTACTATTGTTTGATCTCCATTCACTCGACTACTCCTATATCCTTTGTCAGCTGAAAGATGCGGTATTTCTGATAATAGAAAGCGATATTCCACCGTTCTCAATCCGGGAAGAAGTGATGTATCGTGAGGAGGCAAGTCATACCGGATTTGCGGCGATCAAGGAAAAACTGCCGGTAGGGTCGGGGGCACTCCGGGAACTATCAGCATCTGAAGTGAAAAGCTCCTCAGAAAATCTTCCTGAGGAACAAAAGAAATTCTGCTATTATGTTCTGGAAGAGAGCCGGTTAACAAAAGATGCTGCCCATGCACTTGAACATAAAAATGCTTCGACATATGGTAAGCTCATGAACCGTATGCAGATCGGGCTTAGGGATCTATTTGAAGTTTCCTGCCCTGAAGTGGATTGGTTAACAAAACGGGCAATGGAAGCATCCGGGTGTTTTGGGTCAAAAATGATTGGTCCTGGTTTTGGCGGGTGTACATTAACACTCATGCAATCTAATAAGATTGAAAATTATACCTATAGGCTGGAGGAGTATGAACATATTTTCGGGTTTCACCCGGACTGGTTTATCTATGAACCAGCTGGAAGAGCAAGGGTGAAAGAGGGAGACGGGATACCGGAGA
>JAGLNY010000162.1 GCA_023139255.1 Spirochaetales bacterium | reverse complement strand
ACCGGAAGATTGAAAACATAAAATTTTCTTTTCTCTCTTCCGGTCTTCTGCCTGCGGTTTTCTGTCTCCATTCTTTACTACTATTATTATGAATATACTACTTACAAATGATGACGGAATCGACAGTGAAGGATTGCATGTGCTGGCCGAAACCTTGAGAAAAGAGCATGCTGTCTGGATAGCTGCCCCGGATACTGAGCGCAGTGCATCATCTCACGCAATTACCATTCGTAAACCTGTTGTTTTTACCGCTGTTGATGAGAAAACATTTTCCTGCAGCGGAACTCCGGCTGATTGTATTCTTTTTGCTCTTCAGGGGGCAGTTCCTGTTTCGCCGGATATCGTAATTTCAGGTATCAATAAAGGGAATAATATCGGGAATGACATTGTCTATTCCGGAACTGTGGCAGCTGCACGTGAGGGCGCTTATACAGGTATCCCGTCTATTGCCGTATCTGCTTCCGGATTTGCTCCTCCTTTTCCATTCAGTCAGGCCGCTGATTTTATTCTCAGGCACCTTAATGCACTTATTTCTCTCTGGAATGAAGAAATTATCCTGAATATTAATGTCCCGGAAAAATCAAACGGGATGTGGGAAACAGCATCACTATCTTCACTGTCGTATGGAAATACACTGCATGTCATAAAAAGCGAACCGGAAACAGGAAGTGTTACCTATTTATTGAAAGGTGAGGTGGAACGGATCGGCAGTGCGCATGATGAAACCGATTTTGTAAAATTACAGAAAGGGATAATTACCGTATCTCCAGTATCCATATACCCCTCCTGCCATGAAAAAAGCATGCAAAAGCTGGATAAACACTTGGTATCCAGGGTAACAGGAATATAACAGATGGGGTTTCTTAAGGATCTGCACAGCCGGAACTGGGAACAGGTGTGTACCAAATGCGGATTGTGCTGCCATGAAAAAACTGTCTCATCCCGTTCTGTGACCTATCATCTGGAAACTCCATGCGTGATGTTGGATCCGGAGACAAACCTCTGCAGGGTGTATGACAACAGGTTCAGGGAACATCCGAGATGCAGATCTGTCAATCTGTTCAGGGCGATGTTTTCCACCTACCTTCCCCAGGAATGTGCGTATGTACAGTGGGCAAAAAAACACCATATGCGATTTGCCAGGGATGTAGAATTCTTCTATATTCCTTCTTTCCGTGATGATACTTTGCTTGACGAATAATTGTTCTACAAGTACTTTATTACTACAAGATTAGTGTGGTAATTACAGAAAAATGAAGGAAGTCTACATGCCTGAAAAAAGCATTTATATGGATAACAATGCGACAACAACAATTGACCCGGTTGTAAAGGAAGCTGTACTGAAGGGTTTTGATCTACCCGGCAACGCATCAAGTATGCATGGACCCGGCAGGGCTGCATCGGCGGCTGTTGAACGTGCAAGGATACAAACTGCCAGGTTAATAGGAGCTGATCCCGAAGAGATCATTTTTACCAGCGGCGGATCAGAGTCAAATAATACCGTGCTGAACCTGATATATTCAAACATGTTCACAGAAAACGGTAGAAATCGTATTATTACCTCATCCATAGAACATCCAAGTATCAATGAGACAGTGAAAGTTTTCAGGAATAATGGGGTTCCTGTTACCATTATCGGAGTAGATTCAAATGGCAAACTGGATATGGAAGCGCTCAGACGAGAAGCCTCAAAAGATGTTGCTATAATCTCTATCATGACTGCCAATAATGAAATTGGGACAATCCAGAATGTTTTGGAAGCAGCAAAAATTGCAGTTTCCTGCGGGGCATTGATGCATACTGATGCGGTTCAGGCCGCTGGAAAAATTGCGTTGGATGTACATAATCTCAATGTTGATTTTGCCAGTATTTCCGGCCATAAACTGCATGCCCCGAAAGGAATAGGAGCGCTGTATATACGAAAGGGGCTCAATATTGAACCCCTGATCCGGGGCGGTCACCAGGAGCATGGATTACGTGCCGGTACGTATAATACTCCTGGTATAATCGGTCTGGGTGCAGCGGCTGAAATAGCTTATAATGAACTTACTGAAAGTGCCGGGTATATAAGCAATCTTCGGGATAAACTGCGCATGGGTATTGAATCACTTATACCTAATGTACATGTAAACGGGCACCCGATGGAGGTACTGCCGGGAACATTGAATGTATCGTTTCCAGGTGCGGAAGGCGAGTCAATTTTGCTTTACCTTGACATGGAAGGGATATCTGTCTCGACTGGTTCCGCATGTGCGACAGGGTCGCTTGAACCATCCTATGTGCTGATTGAGACTGGGGTTGGTCCTGAATTGGCACACGGGTCAATACGTTTCAGCCTTGGTAAGTTCAACACAGAAGAAGAAGTAGCTTACGTATTAAAAAAACTGCCGCCTGTTATCAAGCGGCTTAGGGAGATGTCAACACTATGAGCGATAGCTTTATTCATGACTGGGTATATACCGACACTGTTAAAGATCATTTCATGAATCCGAGAAATATTCTGCAGGATCCGGATTACAAAGAAGATGGGAAGGGTATTGTAGGAAGTATGGCATGTGGTGACCAAATGCTGGTTGCTATTAAAATTGAAAGTGATACAATAATAGAGTGTAAGTGGAAAACATACGGGTGTGCCAGCGCTATTGCCAGCACATCCATGATGTCGGAAATGGCTGTCGGTATGACAATTGCGGAAGCCTATAATATGACACCTCAAATGATAACCGACAAATTGGGAGGACTTCCACAGCATAAATTTCACTGTTCTGTACTTGGAGATAAGGCTCTTCGGGCAGCAATTGATGATTATCTGGAAAGGCAGAAGCGGGATAATCCTTTCAAGGCCGGGATAGCAAAAATTATCTGTGAGTGCAAAGGTGTAACTGATCAGCAGATAGAAGAGTTAGTGAAAGATGGAGTTGTGAAAACCATGGAACAGCTTCAGGAGAAAACAGGTCTTGGTACCGTATGCGGGAAATGCAAATCTAAAGCCGTTGATTTGCTGGATGAGTTTCTGCATATTTATGCGAGGTGATATGTCTCATGAGCATATAGATAATCAGACAGGGAAAACGGGATTCTCAACTATTAGTGAGCAGCAAACCAACATCAGGGAACCCGCAATGTATCATGTCATTTTGTTGAACGATGATTTTACGACAATGGAATTTGTGTTGAAAACAGTGCAGCTGGTGTTTCATAAATCATCAGCGGATGCAGCAACAATAATGTTGGCAGTTCATGAAAATGGACGCGGAATAGCAGGAACATATGTTCATGATATTGCACGTACGAAAGCAGCTAGAGTAATGCATTTAGCGTTTAAGGAAAATTTTCCACTCAAGTGTATTCTTGAGGAAATGTAGTTGGGAACAAGAAGCAGAGTACTGATAAAAGTTGAATACAACTTTTGGAGAGACGAATGAGAGTATCAGAAAAGGTTCAGGAAGCCCTGGGAACTGCATATTTAACAGCTCGGGAATATCATCATGAATATATTACACCTGAGCATCTGCTGTATTCCCTGCTCTACTATGATGAATCCGTGTTTATCCTTGAATCTTCCGGAATTGATATAGAACTGCTGAAAGAGAAGCTGGATACATTCTTCGCGGAAAAACTCCCGATAATAGAGGAGATAGGTGAACCCTCACAATCTGTCGGCTTTCAGGATGTAATTGAACGAGCGGTAATGCATACAGAATCCGCACGGAAAGAGTTTCTTGAGTTATCCGATGTTCTTGCCTCCATTTTTGATGAACAGGAATCTTATGCCTCTTTTTTTCTTGAAAAAGAGGGGCTGACAAAATATATGATGCTGGAAATCATCAGTCACAAACTTCCGGTTTTTTTGAAGAGTGCAGAAGAGCAGCAGCAGAAGCCTGACAACAGAACTGGTGAAAAGAAAGATGATAAACCTGAAGATGAAGAGAAAAATGGGCGTGGTACAAATAAAAAAAAGAGTCCCCTGGAGTTATATACCCACAATCTTTCTGTAGCTGCCCTGGAAGGTTCCCTTGACCCTTTGATCGGGCGGGAGAAAATTCTTGATCGAACTCTGCAGGTGCTGTGTAGGCGGGTAAAAAATAATCCGATACTGGTGGGAGACCCTGGTGTCGGGAAAACTGCAATTGCTGCCGGTATTGCACAGAGAGTTCTCTCTGGAAACGTACCAGAAAGGCTGAAAAAAACAGAGATATTTGAGCTTGATATGGGAGCACTCCTTGCCGGAACAAAATATCGTGGTGATTTTGAGGAACGGCTGAAAGCGGTTCTTCAGGAACTTGAACAGCGGGAAGCGATACTTTTCATAGATGAAATCCATACAATAATAGGGGCAGGAGCAGTATCCGGCGGCTCAGTTGACGGGGCTAACCTGTTAAAACCATCGCTTGCATCCGGTAAAATCCGTTGTATAGGATCCACAACCCAGGACGAATTCAAGAAAATTTTCAACCGGGACGGTGCGCTCTCCCGAAGATTCCAGAGAGTAGAAATTCCGGAAACCACTCGTGAAGAGACTATAGATATTCTAAAAGGACTTAAAGAACGCTATGAGGAGTATCACCACGTTCGGTACACTGATAGAGCAATTAAGGCGGCAGTTGAACTCTCAACAAAGTATATTCGTGAACGATGTCTTCCGGATAAGGCAATAGATGTTATCGATGAAGCCGGGGCATTCATGCAGCTTCAGACTGCTGCTGAGAAACCGGGCGGGATTCAGGTTGGTAATAAAGTGAAACGGGTAGATGTCAGATTCATTGAAAAAATTGTGGCAGGTATTGCCCGTGTTCCGGTCTCGAATGTGAACAAATCGGAAATTGATAGGTTGAAAATGCTGGGACCTGAGTTGAGTACCCGATTATTCGGGCAGGATGAGGCAATCGCATCGGTCTCGAGTGCAATTAAGAGAAACCGGGCCGGCTTCGGTAACGAACGAAAACCCGTGGCTTCTTTCCTTTTTGTGGGACCCACCGGGGTGGGAAAGACAGAACTTTGTGTTCAGCTTGCCGATATTCTTGATGTCCCAATGGTCAGGTTTGATATGAGTGAATATCAGGAGAAACATACGGTGGCCAGACTCATTGGCGCACCTCCGGGTTATGTGGGTTATG
>JAGLNY010000161.1 GCA_023139255.1 Spirochaetales bacterium | reverse complement strand
CTGGATGAGATTGAGAAGGCTCATCAGGATATCTATAATATCCTGCTGCAAATACTGGACTATGCAACCCTTACCGATAATATGGGAAGAAAGGCTGATTTTAGGAATGTCATAATTATCATGACAAGCAATGCCGGTGCAAGGGATCTGGGAAAACGGATGATCGGATTTGTGGATACCCCTGTTGGAGTCAATTCTGCAGGTAGTGCTGTAGAGAAAATTTTCTCACCGGAATTCCGGAACAGGCTTGATAAAATTGTCACATTTAAGCGATTGACACGAAAAGTAATTGAGTTGATCGTGAAAAAAGAGATAGCAGATTTCTCCACTCAACTTAAAAAGAAACAGGTCAGGCTGGAGATGTCTCAGCAGGCAGTGGAATGGTTTGCTGTGAAAGGCTACTCTGATGAATTTGGTGCCAGGAATATATCCCGGCTTGTACAGGATCGCATGAAAGATTTTTTTGTGGATGAGATTCTTTTTGGGGCCCTGACTAATGGCGGTACTGCGTATGCAGACGTTAAAGACAATGAACTAATCCTTCAGACAAAGGATCTAGCTGCTGTAACTAATTGCGATTCAGTAGATTGAGCATGGATGAATTTCAACGAGTACAATTCCCGGCAAAAATTGACGAGTCCGGTATAGTCGCAGTGGGAGGGAATCTCTCCCCAGGCATGCTTCTTTCAGCATATGAACAAGGGGTATTTCCCTGGTATGGACCGGATGAACCTATTATCTGGTGGAACCCCGGAGAAAGAGCGGTGATCCTGCCCGGAAAACTGCATATTTCACAGTCAATGCGCCGATTCCTTAACAATACGAAATTCACCGTAACTTTTGATCAGAATTTTCACTCTGTAATTCGCTCCTGTCGGGAAATTGCACGACCGGGACAGAAGGAGACCTGGATTACTGATGAAATGCTGGAGGCTTACTGCGAACTTCATAGATTGGGATATGCTCATTCTGTTGAGGTATGGGATGCCGACTACTCTGCAAACAGACCGGCAGGCGGGCTTTACGGGCTGCACTTGGGAAAGGTGTTTTGCGGGGAATCCATGTTTTCCCATGTAACGAATGCATCAAAGACAGCGCTGATTACCCTTTATCGTCATCTAATGGATTCGGGTATGGTAATGATTGATTGTCAGGTGATGAATAATCACCTGGCTTCACTCGGAGCAATTAATATACCCAGGTCTGAGTATATGAATCTTCTAAGGCAATCACTAACATCAGGTTTGCCGGATATCAGGAAATCATGAATAAAAGACAGAGCCGCCTATGAATTCGCGGAGCAGTGAATCGTTCGGGACAAGATTTGCCGGTACCGGATAAAAATTATCCAGGAAAGTCAGAAGCCTCACGGCATTCCAGTAAACCGGGTCAGAAGGTTTAACCATTTTAAGCAGGGGTTCAGCGTACGGTTTCAAAACAGCCAGCTCATAATCAAGTGCAGAGTTGAACGCTGTATCGGCATTATTCTGGTAGGGGAATATATTGTTTTTTTCTCCCCTTTGCACGGATGGCCAAATATTGAGAGTCTCCAGGGCAGATGCCCCACGGAAATTATGATCACGTACCATTCTTCTGATAATACGATTGTCAGTAGTGGAAATCCGGTTATGGTTATCAAGGTTCAGCTGAGTCAGGGCGGATATGTAAATTTTGAATTTTGATTCATCCGGAAGTGCAGGAGTGAGGCAGGGATTTAGCCCGTGTATGCCTTCAAGGATGATGATCTCATTTGAATTTAATTGGATTTGCTCACCCGTTTTACTTTTGC
>JAGLNY010000160.1 GCA_023139255.1 Spirochaetales bacterium | reverse complement strand
AGTGATATTATTGTATTTCCGGGTATAGGCCGCGTATCTCTGCAGCCATATAAAAAGAGCCTGCAACAAGGATTGGGGTCTTGGGGGATTTTGACCGGGTGATCTCTTCCAGGGCTACATTAAGGGCAGCCCCGGGGTCTTTTTCCAGGGTTATTGTGCAATCCAGCTGCAGCTCCTCTTTTTTCCTGGTGAACAGATTGAATAAAGCCTCAGGATTGCTCTCTTTAAAACTTCCCGGTGTTGAGATGATAATTCGTTTAAAACACCGGATTGAGTAATCGGCCATCAATTCGTGGTTTTTCCCAACAACCGCCCCGAAAATCAGGGAACCTTCTTTGTCAGGAAACATCTGTCTGAAAGAATCGTACAACTTTATTATTGATTGTTCGGTATGCGCCCCGTCAATAAACACAGGCGGAGTATCCTGCAGCAGCTCCAATCTCCCCGGAATGAATGTATTCTCCAGAGCCCTTATGGTGTTCCCGCCAGCATAGACTCCCGCTGTCTCAAGTGCCAGCAGGGCAAGAGTTGCATTATCAGCCTGAAAACTGCCGCGTAACTTTAAAAAGAGTTGTACAGGCTGCTTATCTTTCCAATTAATACTGCATAATTCCCCGCTCAAGGAAGTCTGTGTTGAAATAGAATCAAGTTTCTCCTTAAGGGAGTGAAGTTCCGCATCCCTGCTTACCGCAATACGCCTGATTGTTTTTTCTGCCTCATCTTTCAGCAGACCTATAACAACCGGAGTTTTATGCTTAATAATGCCGGCTTTTTCTGCAGCAATTTTCTCTATTGTGTTGCCAAGAATAGCGGTATGTTCCAGTTCAATAGAGGTGATAACACACAACACAGGCTGAATTACATTTGTGGCGTCCAGCCGCCCGCCCAGGCCGGTCTCAATTACAGCCCAATCGCAGCGTGTCTCCTTAAACAGCAAAAAAGAGAGCAGGGTTAACAACTCAAAAGTAGTGGGTTTTGTGTACCCGGTCTCCTCAGAAAAAGAGAAAGTTTCCAGATGACTTATCATTTTGTTTATTGTTTCAAGCAGCACTGCATCCGGTATAAACCTGCCGTCAACCATAAAACGCTCACGGTAGGTGCTTACATGAGGTGACACAAAAAGACCGGTTTTATATCCCACGGCAGTGAGTCCGGACCTGATAAATACCGCTGTTGATCCTTTTCCCTTTGATCCTGCTATATGAATCGATTTAAAACTGTGCTCAGGGTGCTGAAAATGATCCAGCAGGCCAGCCATTCTGTCAAGCCGATACGTTCGGACGGTGTAGTGAGAAGTTTTAGCGAGATTGGTGAATGCCTCAAAATAGGAGAAAGCTGTGTCAACATCTGTAAATTTCATTAGCCGTACTGTATTACAGACTTGCCTTTTTGGTCAATCTATATGGACATGTGTATATCAATATGATAATTTTCACTTATGAAAATTTTATTTGTATGCCTTGGAAATATATGCCGGTCCCCGCTTGCCCATGCCGTTTGCGAGCAGCAGTTGCAGGAAAAGGGGTTGGGATCGTTTATTGAAGTCGAATCTGCCGGTGTCTCTTCATACCATGTGGGAGATCAGGCGGACAGCAGGATGAGAAAGACAGCCGCAGGGAACGGTATCAGGATTGACCATAGATCCCGTCATTTTACACACTCTGATTTTTCTGAATATGACCTGATTTTTGCAATGGACAGAAACAATTATTCGGATATGGCCAGGATGTTCCGGACAGAAACAGAACGGGAAAAAGTTGTGATGTTCCGGGATTTTGATCCGGCCGGGCAGGGGGATGTACCGGACCCTTATTACGGCGGACCTGATGGGTTTCAGAATGTATTTGATATTGTGAAAAGGACCTGTGAGAGTATAGTTGTACACTTGCAGAAACAGCTATGACTACTATCAAAGAGATAGCAACCCGGGCAGTTGGTCAAATAGGAATCAATCTACCCATTGAAAGGATTGTCCCGGCTTACGGGGGCGACATAAATGAAAATCATATTGTTGAGTTGGGTCGGGGAGAGAAGAAATCGTCCCGGGAAAAATTTTTCCTCAAAGTACAGCATAATTCACCTGAAAGATTTTTTGAGGCTGAGGCTGAAGGATTAAAAGCAATCCAGGCTGCCCTGAGTCCGCCGGTGCCGCGAACCCCCGAAGTACTGGGGATCGGCAGGCTGGGAACCTCTCACTATTTGGCAATGGAATACATACATCCCGGAAATTCCGGTAAGGCGACTGAACTTATTCTTGGGAGACAACTTGCACAACTTCATCGCGGGGGAAGAGCTGAGCTGTTTGGGTTTCCCCATGATAATTTCATTGGGCGTACTCCGCAGGTGAACACATTCATGTCCAGCTGGATTGATTTCTTTCGGGAAAACAGGCTGGGGTATCAGATACGAATTGCTGACAACCGGAATTTACTCAACCTGAATTTGCGAAAACAGCTTGATAAAGTACTTGATAGACTGGAACTTCTTTTAGATGAACCGGATTTTCCCTCTCTGATACATGGGGATTTATGGGGCGGGAATGTTATGACTGCGAATACGGGAGAGCCGGTAATTATCGATCCAGCCGTATATTACGGACATCCTGAAGCAGATATTGCTATGACTGAACTCTTTGGTGGATTCAGCAGGAAGTTTTATGATGGCTATTATGAAATAAATCCACGCGATCCGGGATATAAGGAAAGGAAAGAATTATACAATCTGTATCACATGCTGAATCACCTGAACCTTTTTGGATCGTCTTATGAATCCGCTATAAAAAGTATTGTCAGTCGGTATATGTAATCAAGGGAAACAGAAGACGGGAGACGGGAGACAGAAGATTCCCCGGAAGCTCTTCTTCAATCTTCCGGTTATCTCTCCTGTCTCCCGTTTTCAGTCTCCAGTCTTCCTGTATTCCAGTCTTCCAACTTTTTTTCTTGCGAACCTGTATGATATGAAGTAAAGTTATATGTTGATAGACAATAAAAATCGTCTGGCAAAATTTTATTTAATGTGTAAGGAGCGGATATGAAGTTAAAACATAACACGGAACCTTGGCTTCGGCTGCAGAAATATAAAGGGGAATATTTTCAGGGTGAATGGCCGACAATCGTAGAGCTGTATAATATAACTGTATCAGAATATCCTGATAATAAATGTTTTACAGCCTATTCACCTGAAAAACTGTTTTTCACCTATAAAGAGGCGCGTCAGGCTATCCTTGAAGTGTCAAACTACCTGGTTAAAAAAGGTGTTAAGCATGGTGACAAGGTGGCAGTAACCGGGAAAAACAGCCCTGAATGGGCGATTGCATACCTCGCGGTACTATTCGCGGGAGGAACGGTGATACCTCTGGACTATCAGATGAAGGTTGAGGAGATTGATAACCTGTTGAAATTTTCAGATGTATCAATTCTCTTTGTTGATGAAGAAAGATTTGATCTCCAGGATGCTGACGGTAAAGTCGGGTTGACTGAGAAAATTTCTCTCTCCCCTGAAAAAGATAACTATATACTTACTAATCGTGAACCGGAATTCATTGACCGGGAACTTCCACGGGAAGATGAACTAGCTGTAATTCTCTTCACATCGGGAACAACTGGAAATCCCAAAGGGGTTATGCTTACCCATAAAAACATGGTTGCTGACTGTTTGCTGGGACAGGGTCTCATGAACCTCTATGCCAGTGATGTCTTTTATGCACTTTTGCCCATTCACCATTCGTATACAATGCTTGCAGTATTTTTTGAGGCAATATCTGTTGGCGCCGAGATTGTTTTTGGGAAAAAACTGATTGTTAAGCAAATACTTTTAGAGTTGAAGCAGGCAAAAGTTACCATGTTTCTTGGTGTTCCCATGCTTTTCAACAAACTTTTGAAGGGTTTGCTAAATGGAATAAAAGAGAAAGGCATAGTAATTTACGGGATTATCCGATTTCTCATGGCCATAAGCGGCATTATCAAAAAAACTTTTGGGGTGAATCCAGGCAAAAAAATGTTTGGGGGGTTGTTGGAAAAGCTCTCACTCGATACAAACAGGATCTGTATAAGCGGCGGAGGTCCACTTCCGGCAACAACCTTTAAACTTTTTAATCAATTGGGTATTGATTTTGTGCAGGGATATGGGTTGACAGAAACTTCACCGATTATTACATTGAACCCGATTTATGCATACAAAGAGGCTTCTGTAGGTAAAATCCTACCCCAGACAACCATGAAGATTCTAAACCCTGATGACAAAGGGATTGGGGAGATACTTGTCAAAGGTCCAATGGTTATGCAGGGATATTATAAAAATCAGGAAGCAACAGATGCAATCTTTACTGAGGATGGTTGGCTGAAGACTGGGGATGCCGGATACATTGATAATGAGAATTTTGTGTATCTAACCGGGCGTACAAAATCCTTAATTGTAACCGAGGGGGGGAAGAATGTCTTTCCTGAAGAAATAGAGGATGAATTCCAGCTGTTTGAGGAGATTGAGCAGATTCTGGTAATTGGGTACCTGATCGATAAGAAAGCAAAGTCTGAGGGAATCAGGACCTTGATTTATCCTGCTGAAACCTTTGTGCAGGAAGCCGGTTCAGTTGA
>JAGLNY010000016.1 GCA_023139255.1 Spirochaetales bacterium | reverse complement strand
TTCTCATATGGGATCTCTATTGCCGGGTGTGTAGAAGCAGTACGAATCGCGGATGGAATCACCAGTGAAGGGACTATAGTCCTGAATCTTGATACGATGAAAAGTGATGTTTCCGTAACGCTTTCTGATGAGACTACGGTACCGGTTGAAGGGGACATTACCGGAATCCCTGTAACCGTGAGTGCAGGAACGCCGATCGAACTATCTTTTACTCCCTCAAATGTTACCGGTGCAGAGCTTGTCACCCTTTCAACCGAATGGTATCTTGACGGTATTTATCTGCTGACCGGGTCAACCTGCACTATCACCCCTAATGCCGGTCCTCATCGAATTGATGTACTTGCATCAACCTCTACATCAGGAAGTACCGGTTCAATATCAGAGTCATTCACTGCGATGGAACCCGGGAACAGCGGTTCCCTGTCAATTATTGAAATACTGGATGATAACACTGGCGGGATGATGTTTGATGGGATTGAGTATATCAGCATCACTGCTGACGGCCTGATTGTAGTTGCTTCAAAAGTTGATGATATTATACAGACCTTCCGGATGGAATCCGGTTCCCCTGTCCTGAAACAGACGATAACAAACACTGCTGAGACTCCCATAAACGGAGTTAAGGGATTAGCAATCTCGGATGACGGGCAGCTGGTCTGCGCAATTTCCGAATACTCAAAATCGCTAGTGGTTTTTTCCCATACACCCGGTACAGATACCCTGGAGGTGGTTGAGGTATTTCAGACAGCGATTATCATTGACGGAAGCCCTGTCTCAATCGGCCTTATTAGTTATGTTGCGATTGATTCTGTAGGGGGAAATATCTATGTCGACGACAGACTTGAAGGGAGTATCTTTCATTTTCTGTATGATGGAATAGAAGTCGTTTCAATAGACTGCTACACATACGACACATACCCTTTAATTGATTCTCCCAGGAGAATTGCTATATCCCCTGATGGGCTGAAAATGGCTATCCCCTGCCATGGAAGCAGCTCACTTCTCCTATTTGATATAGACCCGCTTACCGGTATTCCTGCGCTTAATACTATGCTGAGTTATCTTGGCACTGGTACTTTGGGACTGGGTAATGCGAATAATGCAGTTTTTCTGGATAACAACACAGTGTATGTTACTTCCAATGATTTCCTTTGTGAATTCCATTATGGGGAACCCTCTCCCGGGGATCCTGCTGAGTGGTATCAGACACAGAGAATTAAGGAAGGTGCGGATGTCCCGGTTATGAGTGGACCGAAACACGTTGCGCTTAACGCAGATCAGACTTGTGTCTATGTGTGCGGATCTATTTCCAATGGTATAACTGTATTCCGGCGAAATACTGAGACAGGGGTACTTACATATGACAGCTTTATCGCATTTGATCCGGGTGACCCGGTTATGACAGCGGCAACTCCTGACGGTGCATACCTGCTGGCTCCCTCTTATGTCAGCGACCAGATGTATGTGCTGAGTGTCGAAGAATAATCTGACAACTTGCCTGATAGCGCCGTATCAATTTAATATAACCTCCCGAAACCGGGAGGTTATTACTTATATAAATTCCGAACAGACTTCTCTATTACGAGCCACTGTTCCTGAAGAATTTCACCCTTAATACTGATTTGGATATATTTTACCGGCACCTTTCTTTTTGCCGCCTGTACTGAATCCACGGCAACCTTCAGCAGCCCGCTGCAGCATGGTACTTCCATGACAGCTACAGTTAGAGTATTAATCTCTGCCTCATCTATCAGTTTGATCAATTTGTCACGATAAATTTCCAGTCCGCTGTCCAGTTTCGGGCAGGCAATGCCCAAAGTATGGTTTCGGATAAGTTCAGGATGGAATCCACCCATACTGAAGGCTGTGCAGTCCGCAGCAAGAAGAAAGTCTGATTTTTTGAAATGCGGCGACCCCGGGTTTACAAGATGCATTTGTACTGGCCAATGCTGTAATTCAGAGAGAATTTCCCCTGTTTGCTGCGGTGCAGCCTTTGCCGGCTCACCGAATGAATGTGCAAGACTTCCCGGGCATCCCCCGCCACCCTGCTGATGACTATGTCCGTGATCGTGATTACAGCCCTCGTGCTTTACAGATTCGGGTTCTGGTGCGGGTTCGATTTCTGTTGCTCCGGAATCTTCCTTACTGAAAATAGCATACAACCGGGCATCAGTCTCCTTCAGCGCCTCAAGAGCCTCCTGATAATAGGTATCTGCGCCATGATCTTTCAAGTGGGAAAGATGTGCCCGTATAGTATTCTCCCCTTTGGGAATGATATTCTCTTTCATTACAACCCGCTCATTATAGGGATCGGCTTCCCGAACCTCTACATGTATGGCATCTTCCGGGCATGCACCAAGACAGGCTCCTAAACCGTCACAAAACAGGTCTCCTACCAACCGTGCTTTACCGTCGATAATCCTCAGGGCTCCTTCCGGACAATCCGGTACACAGGCACCGCAGCCGGTACAGAGTTCTTCATCTATAGTAATTATTTGTCGCTTCATACGGTTTTCTCCTCTATTAATATCATTGATAATGAGAATATACTGTATCAGGAATATTGTTGCCGTAACCTATGTTACAATTCAAGTAAATTTCTTAATTTTTCCGGCTGCAGTATGGTAACAGCCTTTCCGCTGACTGAAATCAGCCCCTCATCACACATACGTGATATCTCACGAGAGACGGAAGGACGTGCTGACCCGAACATTTCAGCCAGTTTTTCCCTCGACAGGGGAAGAATAAGTTCATTGGAATGGAAACGGTTACACAGCCGGAGAATATAATCGGCAAATCGTTGACGAATCCCGGCAAGCTCAGCTAACCGGACTTTCTCAGCCAGGAAAATCACTTTATCACCCATTTCACGAAGATAGCGATTCAACACCTGGGGTTCAGATTGAAAAACCCTGGTTAACCCGGCACGTGTAATGATTGCAGCTTTTACGTCGGTATCAGCTTCCAGGGTTACCGGAAGATATGGATCAGATGAAAAGAGTATGGCCGCTGCTGCCGGGGTCGGAGCTTCCAGAGTCTCAACAAGAACAGTTTTCCCGGAATATTCATAAAACCGGGCTGCTGCTCTTCCTTCCAGTAAAACACAGAGATCCTTATATTCGGTTCCCTGTGTAAGTATTCTCTCTCCCGCAGGGTAGAAAACAATTCTGCAGTACTGCGGGAAAAGCAGGCTGTTTAGTCTCTCAGCGCTCAACCCATGAAATAAAGGGCAATTCAGCAGCAGAGTACAGTCATCTTCATAATCTCTCATAGCAGCTCTGCAGCAAGTTCGGCAAGTTCACTTCTCTCGGATTTGGCGAGTGTTACGTGACCGAATATTTTTTGCCCTTTAAACGCCTCAACAAGATAGGTCAGACCGTTCGAGTCACTATCAAGATACGGGCTGTCAATCTGGTAAGGATCGCCGGTTAATATTACCTTTGAATCTTTTCCTGCCCGGCTGACAATAGTTTTAATCTCATGAGGGGAAAGGTTCTGTGCTTCATCAACGAGAATATACTGTTTAGGCAGCGACCTTCCCCGGATATAGGTTATTGCTTCTATCTCAACTTTATTACTATTAAGTATGACATCAACATTCTTATATTCCGGTTTGCCGGTAACCGAGACTATCAGCTCAAGATTATCGACAAGAGGCTTCATCCAGTGTGACAGCTTTTCTGATTTGTCCCCAGGAAGAAACCCGATATCTTTACCCAGCGGCATAATTGGTCTGCTGGCCAGAACCCGGCTATAGACTTTGCTCTCAAATACTTTTTTCAGCCCGGCAGCAAGTGCAAGAAGTGTTTTCCCGGTACCTGCCTTACCCACAAGAGTAACGAGAGAAACTGAATCATCAAGCAGCAGGTCAAAAGCCATCTGCTGCTGAGGGTTAAGGGGAAGTATTCCGCTAACATTATTTTCATATGTTTCCACATATTCAATATATCTGCTCCCCTCTTCCGGTTTATGGAAACGGGCAGTAACCTTTTTATCAGTATTGTCTTTCAGGAGAAGAAACTCGTTCTCAAAAAGATCCTCCTGCCATTCAACCCTTTCCCCGCGTAACAGGTCGTCAATAATTTTCCCGGAAACCGAGGCTTCTTTATATCCGGAATAAAGAGTTGAAAGATATGCTTTCTGTTTCTCATAATCCACTGCATGAAGACCAAGTGCCCGTGCCTTAACCCTGGCATTAATATCCTTTGAGACAAAGAAAACTTTGTTTTCTTTTTTCAACTGCGATGCCTGATGCTGTATAGTTAATGCACAGAAAATAATTTTATTATCCATGCGGTCAATCGGGAGATCTGCAGCAAGTTTCTTATCATATTCCAGTGCAATCCTGAGTATTGATCTATTCTCAATCTTCACACCTTCTGCAACACCATTGTGCCCCGTCCGCTCCTCAATAAAACGAATTGCCTGCCGGGCATTTCTCCCGCGCTCATCGGAATAGGTTTTCAGCTTATCCAATTCTTCCAATACCCAAATGGGGATAACCACCTCACAATCCTTAAATGAGAGGATCGCATCCGATCTGTGTATAAGGACATTAGTATCAATGATAAAAGTTTTAGTTTTATTATTCTTCATAAAAACAACTCCTGATTTCAAGCATAATTCAATACTGAAGTAATTTCCACCCAATCAAATCGTTGGAAAAGTAAAAAGGACTGCCTGTTCGAGTCCAAACAGGCAGTCCAACGGGTTCAGCTAATCTGACCCCTCGTAATGTTAATCATAATACACCTCCTTACTGATAAAATAGGATTATGTGATCGCAGTATTACTGCGACACAATATTCGCAATTCGTATATATATAACTTTAGATAATTTAATATTTATGAAAAAAATGAGATAAGTTAAGTCAGATTAGCTGTTTTTAGTATTGCACCTAAACCGGTTCCTGTCAATCCGGAATTGAAGCTCCCCTGAAAAAACCAGGCCCGGGTATGTAACCGGACCTAAGCAGTGTTATTGTGTATTTGAATAGAAATATCTGCAAAAAACTCTACTTCTTATAAATCGGCCTGTACTGATAGGTGGTATGCAGCAAATGGTGGGATTTCTCACTCAGCGGCTTATCCAGGAAATCCTGATAAATATACTTAATTTCCGGGTTATCGTGCGAACAGCGAACCACACTCATAGCATCATCTTTATAGAGTCCTGCTATTCGTTTATCACGTATATTATCTGTGGTTGAATAGGGCTGCCCGCCTCCGGCAATACACCCGCCCCGACAAGCCATAACCTCAATGAAGTGATACGGCGGTTCTTCGTTATTCTTTCTGGCTTCCCGCACCTCTTCCAGAATCTCACTGACATTGGCCATACCGTGAGCAACGGCAACTTTTACCTTTGTCCCTTTGATATCAACTTCACCTTTCCGGATACCGTCCATCCCTCTGATTACATGCACATTGACATCTTCCATATTCTCACCCGTTACAAGATTGTATGCCGTACGAAGAGCTGCTTCCATAACACCGCCGGTATTACCGAACAATGTCCCGGCACCGGAATAAGCCCCGATCAGAGAATCTGCCTCCTCCTCCGGAAGCGACATAAAATCAATACCATTCGCTTTGATCAGGCGGCTGAGCTCCCGGGTTGTCAGGACTAGATCCATATCCTGGTGCCCGGATGAAAACATATTCTCGTCGCGCGTTATCTCGAACTTCTTTGCTGTACAGGGCATAATAGCCACTGAGTAGATATTTTTGGGATCTATCCCGTTTTTCTCAGCATAATAGGTTTTCGTCATTGCTCCCTGCATCATCATAGGTGATTTTGCGGTAGAGAAATTGGGAATCATATCAGTGTAAAATTTTTCCATATAGTCAGTCCATGCGGGACAGCAACTGGTTATCTGAGGAAGCTCCCCTCCTTTTGTCAGACGGATCACAAACTCGGAAGCTTCTTCCATGATAGTCAGATCAGCGGCAAAATTGGTATCAAATACAGTATCGACACCCAGTCTGCGTAATGCGGCATATGTTTGTCCAGTACAGATCGTCCCCGGTTCCATTTCAAAAGCCTCGCCAATCGCGACACGTACTGCGGGAGCAATCTGGGCAACCACATGTTTCTCAGGATCATTAACTGCATTAAGAAACATCTCCGTCTCATCTCTCTCAAATATGGCTCCCACCGGACAGTGGGCTGAACATTGACCGCACTTGATACAGGGGCTGTCATCCAGGCTGAGATTTGCAGCCGGGGCAATTCGGGTTTCATCCCCGCGTCCGACAAACTCAAGCGCCCATACTCCCTGCAGTTTCTGACAAACCTGTGCACAACGTCCACATTTGATACATTTCTCCGGATTGAGGATAATTGAGGGGGTTGATTCATCTCTGGGGATATCCTGAAGCCTGATTTCGTACGGTTGTTCCCGGATACCGTAATCTGCTGCCAATTTCTGGAGCTCGCAGGAACCGTTCCTTCCACACTTAAGACAATCATCCGGGTGAGTTGAAAGGATGAGTTCAATAACAGTTTTCCGTATTGCATGAAGCTCAGGGTCATGCGTAATTATCCCCATTCCTTCCGAAACAGGAGTAGCACAAGCTCTGACCATCTTCGGGGAATTCTCCATTTTTACCACACATATGCCGCAGGCTGCCCAGGCGGGCAGATCCGGATGGTAACATAGATTCGGAATATTTATATTCATTCGTTTAGCTGCCTGTAGAACGTTGTAGTCCGCAGGCACCTGTACAGGCTGTCCATTAATTTTTATGTTTACAGTTTCCAACTGATTCCTCCTCAAAAGCTTTATCGTACAAAAACGGCATCAAACTTACAGACTTCCATACAGACCCCGCATTTAATACAGAGTTCCGGGTCAATCCGGTGTACCTGCCGCCGTTCGCCTGAGATAGCTGCAGTCGGGCATTTCCTTGCACATGCAGTACATCCAATACATTTATCAGCCAGAATATGATAGGAGATCAGGTCTTTACAGGTTCCTGCAGGACATCTCCCGTCCTTAATGTGGGCAAGGTACTCTTTCTCAAAATACTTGATTGTAGAGAGAATCGGATTCGGGGCTGTCTGTCCAAGTCCGCAGAGTGATGCCTTTTTCATGGCTTCTCCAATCTCCTGCATCTTCCTGAGGTCGGCTAGTTCCCCCTCCCCTTTGGTGATCCGGTCAAGGATATTGTAGAGGGTTCTTCCGCCTATCCGGCAGGGAGAGCATTTACCACAGGATTCTTCTACTGAAAATCCCAGGTAGAATTTTGTCACATCAACAATACAGTCATCCTCATCCATGATGATCATACCGCCTGATCCCATCATGGAACCAAGTGCAGTAAGTGATCCGTAATCAATGGGGGTATCAAGAAAATCTTTGGTAATAACCCCGCCGGATGGCCCGCCGGTCTGAACGGCCTTGAATTCTTTATTGTCCGCAATTCCGCCGCCTATATCATAGATAATTTCCCGTAGTGTTGTTCCCATAGGAACTTCCACAAGTCCGGAATTTCTGATTCTGCCGGTAAGTGCAAATACTTTGGTACCTTTAGAATCGGCAGTTCCGATTTTTGAGAACCATTCACCGCCTTTCAGAATGATTACGGGAACATTTGCCCAGGTCTCAACATTGTTGATGACAGTCGGTTTATCCCAGACACCTTTCACTGCCGGAAACGGGGGTCTCGGACGAGGCATTCCTCTCTCTCCCTCAATTGAGGCAAGAAGAGCCGTTTCTTCACCGCAGACAAACGCACCTGCACCCAGCCGAATCTCAATGTCAAAACTGAAATCACTTCCCAGGATGTTTTCCCCAAGCAGTCCATATTCACGTGACTGATCCATGGCAATTTTCAACCTGTTAATTGCCAGAGGATACTCGGCCCTGATGTAGATAAAACCTTTGTCTGCACCACAGGCAAAACCGGCGATTGTCATTGCCTCAAGAATAGAGTGGGGATCACCCTCAAGAGTGCTTCTATCCATATATGCACCGGGATCTCCCTCATCTGCATTACAGACAATATATTTCTGTGCTTCATTCACATCCTTGGTGAAACTCCATTTCAGCCAGGTTGGAAAACCGGCACCGCCGCGGCCCCGGAGTTCCGATGTCTTAATTTCCCGGATAATATCATCCGGGGTCATCTTGAATATGACTTTTTCCAAGGCTGCATAGCCGTCACGTACAATATATTCATCAATATTTTCCGGATCTATAACACCGCAGTTTCTGAGTACCACCCTAAACTGCTTCTGGTAATAATCGAGACCATCAATTTTAACGTTTCTAGTACTCTGGGATGTATCGTAGAGAAGCCGGGTTACTTCGCGGCCTTTCACAAGATGTTCAGTAATTATTTCTTCCGCATCGGATGGCGCAACATTCACATAAAACGTCTCATCAGGAAGAACTTTAATGACAGGACCCTGTTCACAAAAACCAAAACAGCCCGTTTTCACAATCTGGACTTCATCAGAAATATTGTTCGCAACAGAAGCTGTCAACAGGTTCTGATAAATCTGGTCAGCCTTATTGGATTCACAGCCGACACCGCCGCAGACAAGTACATAATTCCTATATGCCATTATTTTCCCCCATCCTGGATTATATCAACCGCCGGCCGGTCGAATACATGATTGTTAACCATTCTCTGCTTCAAAATATGTTCACGGACAATCCGGCGTGCTGCTTCCCCGTCAACTTCTCCGTAGATAACACTCGGCATACCGGGAACGATAACTTCCACTGTGGGTTCCACATAGCAAAGGCCCATGCAGCCGGTTTGAGTAACTGCCGCATTGTCCAGATTATGAGCATCCAGTTCAGCAATAAATGTATCGAAACTTTTCCCGGCACCGGCAGCAATACCGCAGGTACCCATGCCTACAATAATCTGTATATTTTTACTGGTTGTGCCGCTTTTTACCAGATCTCTTTTTTTACGCCCCTGCTCACGCAGTTTTTTTAGATCTTCCAGGGTCTTTTTTGCCATTATCGGCCTCCTAAACGGTTAGTTTTAGTCGTTAAATCCAGCAATAATCCCGGGGAGTTGATCCTTGGTTACCTTCCCGAACACTTCATTACCTATAACCAGTACCGGTGCCAATCCGCAGCAGCCTACACACCGGACTCCCTCAATTGAGAATTTTCCATCGGCTGTCACCTCGTTCACGGATATTCCCAGGAGACTCTGGAGTTCATCAATGATATTGCTGCCGCCTTTCATATAGCAGGCTGTACCAAGACATACCTGGATATTATGAACTCCTGGTTTCTCAAGTTTAAAGAAGTGATAAAAAGTGATTACTCCATAGATTTTTGCCAGTGGTACATCAATCAGAACTGCTACTTTATCTGCCGCAGCACGCGGGATGTAGCCAAATTCTTCCTGTACCTTATGTAATATCATGATCAGGTTGCCGGGTTTTTCTTTCCACTCAGCAATAAAATCAGTAAGATCGGGAGAAAAACTGATGTCTTCATTCGTAACAGTCATAAAACCTCCGAAGTTCCTTTTATTTTTTAATATTGTAATTTAAAAACTTATTTTAATCAATAAATAATTAAATAAATTTTTATATCTCTATATTGATTTATATTTTTACTTATTGTATATTTTATATGATTTATATCATATTATTAATATGAATAATAATTTATTATGTATTACTATATGTTGGCAATAAGCCAGCAGTCAATTTTACATAATCAAGAGGTAAGAATTTATTATGCATCGCGATATGATAGTACGAGTAACAAAATACGATAGAATCCTCCGTAAATTAAAAAGTATTGGACTGGAACGAGTCTTTGCCAACAATATTGGTGATGCAGTGGGCGTTACAGCATCTGTTGTAAGAAAAGATTTTTCCCTTCTCAATATCATAGGCCAGAAGCGGGGCGGATATGATATCAACAAGCTTATCACCAGCCTTGACAACATCCTTGGAAAAGACGGATCTCAGAAAGCTGCTATTGTCGGCTGCGGAAGAATCGGGGGTGCCCTGCTCCGATATAACGGGTTCGAATCTGATGGTATTAAAATTGTAGCAGGTTTTGACTCAAATACAAGGATTTCCGAGAACAGTGATAGTCCGGTTCCTATTCATGCCATAGAAAAACTTGAAGAAGTTATAGAGCGTGAGCAGATAAAACTGGCTATCATCGCCGTTCCTGATCAGACTGCACCTGACATATTTACCCGCCTTCTCAATGCAGGAGTGCGTGGATTTCTCAACTTCACCCAGGCAGGGCTCCGGGCACCGAAATCTTTCAAAGATCCGGGGAGCAAGCCCGGTGAACACATTGTTGTGCACAATGTCAATATCGGGCTTGAACTGGAACAAATCGTATATGAATTAAATATGGCGGATAAACAGCTACTGTAACGAGTAGAAAATGGTGTATACTGGCAAAAGGAGGAAGCAATTTCCAAAAGATTGCCTTTTGATGTTTATTCCACATACCGGAAAAAGCAGAGCCAGAACTTTGCTGCATAGTATCCTCATACTTTTTCTATCCCTGCTGGTTATACTGATTTTTTCCTGTCAGTCCTATCCTGCAGGCACACATTTTTCTGATATCCCTCCCGGAGAAGAAGTTCCATCAATTCAGGATCTCTACCGTTATTACAGAATGTGTCAGGCTGTCTGGACCGAGAGATCTTTCTGGCGCAGCTCAGGGTGGGATCTTGATTACTTCGGGCATACCCCAACAAATACCCTGGGTTTTGCTGTCGAAGATAAGGGAGTCCTCCATATTGTTTTCCGCGGCTCTCAAGCACCTGGCAACAAAATTGATACTACTATCAACTGGCAGTACAGCCTGCAGCCGATTTTCTTTTTGGAAAACCCCGTATTTAAAGCGCATAAGGGCATGCTGGAGAAATATAAAGGAATATTTCAGGCTGTACATAACCAGATTGAGAAATACAACGGAGCAAAAGTAATGCTGATCGGGCACAGCGCGGGAGGCATGCTTGCCATGCTTTCCTATCTTGATCTCGCACAAAGCTATCCTGACAAAGAGTTTTCCGTGGTCACCTTCGGCAGTCCGCGTGTTTTAAACCGCGAGGCAGCCCTAAAACTGGATAGTGAAAGTGATAAAATATTCCGCTTTGTGATGCAGAAAGATCTTATCCCGATAATTCCCCCTCCTATTTTCGGATACCGGCATGCCGGGACTTTGATCCGGCTGGGGGATCTATCCAATGAACTCTCCTTTAGTGAAGCACACCATCCAGGTTATTTAATAGAGCTGTCCAGGTTGCTCAGGGAGTCGGGGATCGACCCCGATTCCCTGGAGTATTAGCATGGCTCAAAGTCAAAAAAAGCGGCAGGTGATCCGAATATCCTTCCCCTGACCTGATATCCCAGCTTACCGGAGTACCCGATTTTGACAATAATTCAGGATGAACCATAGGCCTGAACGATAAAAACTCCCAACCAACATCGTCAAATGCTGTACCTGAAACCATAATATGATCAAGGGTACACCAGATATTCCTAAAAAAGTAGCTTCCATCAGCAGCATACGTCTCATTATCATCAAGCCATGGATTATACAGCACCCCGCCTTCAGCAGCACTCGACAGCCCGGTTACCCCAAGAGTATCCTCATTAGAGATCGAAGCAGGTATAAGCGCGGTCGGGTATAATTCCCCTGTCCGTTCATATTCATCCGCATTCTCATTCAGATCCCCGGCACAGACAATCAAAATCTCGGGGTTTTCAGCATGAATTCGTGAGATAATTTTCCTGACAACCCGTGCAGACTCAATCCTTGCCGGCTCTGTAACATCCGGACCTCCTATCCGGGATTTCCAGTGATTGTTTATTACTATGACAGACTCACCTCCTAAAAGAATCTCAACTTCAAGTATTGGGCGCAGCCTGTACCCTGAGACTCCCGAGGCTGAGTGCACCTTAACCCGCGTTATAGGCATCCTGCTTACTATCCCGATCTGTATAGCCGATTCCGGATCATCGGTAACCGCAAAATAATTAAACCCATACTGTTTCAGATTCCATTTCAGCAAGTCTTCTACTACACCCCTGTGCTCGATCTCCTGCAGACAGATAATATCCGGGAGAGGATCCGAAAACTCCGTTATCACCCTGCCTACTGCCGATAGACGGGTATGATACCTGGCTGTATCCCAGTTTCCTTTTCCCGGGTCAAATTCCCTATACTCGGTACCATCATCATTTCCATCAAAGAGATTCTCCACATTCCAGCTCATGATTGTTATTTCCCGTACTGAATCAGCATTTTGCAGAACACAACCGGGACTGCAGGCTGTCAGAAAAATCAGTACAGCCACACCCGCACACACACTCGCTATACTTACAGCCCCGTGATTATTTTTCTTTAAATTTTTCTTCTTCATATATATAATAACTGCTGCAGGAAAGAAAAAAATTCAAAAATATCCATGAAAATGTATATAGGAGGAATATCCATGAAACGAACAATCATCACTACAGAGTCAGCCCCGGCAGCAGTCGGACCATATTCCCAAGCCGTAAAAACAGGTAATCTGGTTTTCTGTTCAGGCCAGATCCCATTAGTCACGGGTACAAAGAACCTTGCATCGGGCGGAATCGAGGAACAAACGCGTCAATGCCTGAAAAATCTCACAGCTGTCATGGAAGCCGCAGGATCATCCCTTCAGGCTGCCGTAAAACTGCAGATTTTTATCACTAAAATGAAAAATTTTCCGAAAGTTAATGCGGTATACAGCGAATTTTTTATGGGAGAATTTCCAGCAAGGTTTTGTGTTGAAGTCTCTGCCCTGCCTCTAGGTGCGTTGATAGAGATAGATGCTATAGGGGTCTGTGAATAAAACGGAATAAAAAGTACCCTTTTCTTTACCAACTTTGCTATGTGGAGTTTGTTCAGCAAACTCCCAAGAATAAAAAGTACCCTTTTTATTCAGTTTTAACAACATGGTAAGTAAAATAGAATATTGCCAACAAATCATCATAATCAATCTCATACATGTGCTCATCACTTGACCCCGCTGGATTCCCATTGAGTACAGGGACCTCAATACGATTGATAATAGACTCTTTTATTCTAGCCCGATAAGATTCAGGCTGATGCCCAATCAACACTCTCCGACAGAAATCAATAATAGGAGAAAACTCATCATCATCGAACCAACCAATCAGATCCTGGTGAGCTGCCAGAAAATCCGGATGATCGCGTGTCTCATCAAGAAAATCACGCATACCACTCCCTTTTCGTGAATTACACAGCTGAAACAGATGTGAAAGTTCAGGTGCAAAATGCATAAATTCAGCATTCAGAGCATATAAACTCTGCCGAAAACTCACTGGTTTGCCTACCCATCTGGTTGAGAACAACTCAAGAAGATATGCACCTTCAGCATCCATGTTTTTCAAAGCAATAAAATAGTTCATCAGGCAGCGGATATCGGTTTCCCCTGCAAAATATTCCCGGACACGGTCAAGCGAAGCAGTATGCCCGATTCTCCCAAGGGATTTTGCGGCAGAAGAACGGATTATCGCATCCCTGCAATCAAGAAGTGAGACCAGCAGCGTCTCTGTCTCTTTTCCGGGAAATGCCCCAAGAGAAAATACTGAGTCATTACGGGTATAGGAACCCACATCAGATGCATCTTTCAACAGTAAGGGAAGCAGTGACGGCCGGGGGCGGTCAAAAAGCCCCCGGATCATTTCCCCTTTCTCCGGTGAGAAAGGGGAAAACATCATGCGTTTTATTTCACTGGTGGCCACATCGTTGCGATTGCTTCCGATGGAGAGCAGCACAGTCCTTTTTCGTACCGGATCCTCAATTTTCTGGAGCCTGCTGATATTCATATAAGCCCGCAGCCCATAGACAGAAAGCATAATGGAAGCTGCATCTTTCCCTGAAAGACTGCTGCTGTCACTAACGCGCAAGGTAAAGACAAACGACAGCATGCTGAGTCCCGCGGCAAGGAGAAACGTCCAGGAGTACTGGTTTAGCAGTACTGCAGAACCATCCGGGCCAAAATCAATCAACCGGCCTCCCGCAACACCCAGGATAAGAGAAATAATTGCAATAATAAAATTAACCATCGAGCTGAAGCCTACGGCTTCCTTCTCCGGCATATACTTGATAACCAGTCTGCTTATAAGCATGTTATTAGTATTTATCATGAATATGACGAGAAATCCCAGGACGAAGTATACGAACCAGGGGAGGGTTTCAGGAGCGGCAGCCCAGCACAGTATTAACACTGTTGAAATAATTGACCCGACTATCATCAGCGGCTTGCTGCCGATAGAGTCGGCAAAGGTCCGCACCAGCATCGCGGAAAAGATGGTCCCAAGCGTCAATCCCATAGAGTAGAGGAAAACCCCGCTGGTTGAGAGCCCGGTACGGTTCCTGAGAAAGGGTATAGTCAGCCCCAAAAGAACCGTTACCGAAGTAAAGAGCCATTGGAGAATCAGCACCCGCCGCATCTCTTTCGAACGGAAAGAATCTTTAAGCTGAACAAGCATTCCCCGTCCTTTCCGGTACTCTATCGTTTCACGGCAGGGTATTTTCCTTACCCTGAATGCAGCAAAGGTATTTACTATTACCCCGCCCATCTGCAGCCCTATTATCCCGGTAATCCCGGACAGCTGCTCAACTGCAGTCACAATAAAACTGACTGTTTTTGAAAAAATAGAAGCTACCTGACTGATAAACGTCACCCTGCCGACTATTTCACCCCTATTGTTATTTGTAGTTATCATCCGTAAAACCGGCCTGTACATTATCACCCCGACTGTACGTAAAATGGAGAATGAGGTATAGAGCAGGAGAATCAGGTAGACAGCCGGCTGTCCCTGAAGAAAAAAGAGTAATAAATACCCAAGACACACCAGCCCGCGAATCAGCCAGGCAGTAGACATCACTTGTACTATATTTTTCCCTGCCAGCAAACGCGGCAGCATGGGAATAACGATTCCGGACATAAAAAGAGCTGAGGATATATAACCCAGCTGAACGTTTGTAGCTCCAAACATGATAGCAAGAAGATAGACCGGGGTATCCCCCAGAAAACTGAATCCCATCCCGTTCAGCAGCTGAAATTGGTCGAGGTGTTTTCCTCCTTGAGCTTTTTCTTCTTTGGTCAGAAACCGGGTTTTCTTCATGCGTAACAGTGTATTCCTGTGTTAGAATGTTTACAATATGTTTTTAGATCTCGAATTCTTCCCGTGAAACTATAACCCTGGATATCAGACCATAATCAACCGCTTCAACTGCATCGAGCCAGCAGTCACGATCGGTATCAATTTCCACCTGCTCAAGCGGTTTTCCGGTCTCTTCACTGATCAGCTTGTTTATCTTAATACGCAGCTTTTCAATTTGCCGGGCGTGGATTTCGATCTCTGTTGCAACCCCGCGAATCCCGCTAAGGGGCTGATGTATCAGGTAGTTGGAGTTCGGGAGTCCGATCCTGTGATCTTTCGGGGCAGCCAGTAGAATCAGGGCACCGGCGCTTGCGACAAGGCCTATCCCTATGGTATAGACATCAGGAGCGATAAACCGAATCATATCAAAGATTGCGTACCCGGCATCTGCATCCCCTCCCGGTGAGTTGATCAGTACTTTTATGGGATCATTTCCATCCGCTTCCAGCAGCAGCAGCTGTTTTATCACCTTCTCCGCCAATTCCTTATCAATATCCCCGGATATCATCACGGTGCGTGTTTCCAGCATTTTTTGCATCAACAATTCCGGTTCCGGTTGTTTTTTTTCATTTGTATCGTTATCTGCCATGTATTTCATCAATTTCTTCTCCCGCTTGCTGTCAATAACACAACTTTCTTTCTGTTGAGAGTATACTGAGAGAGCCGTAAAAAGGCAATGATATTCAGGTCTATGCAGGCAACTGTTTAATCGATAGAATGCGGTCATGAAAAAATGTTCTTCAATTTCGATAATAGGCAGACCGTCTGCCGGAAAATCCACCCTGCTCAATACCATTTGCAGATATAAGGTTTCAATTACTGCTCCCAGCCCGCAGACTACCCGGAATTCTATCAAGGGTATTTATACGGATGATGGAGGAAGAGGTCAGCTGCTGTTCATTGATACTCCCGGTTATCATATTTCTGACAAATCGTTCAATCTCAGGTTGAAAGACATCACTGTCTCAACAATCGGAGAGGCTGATATTCTGCTGTATGTCGTTGATACGGTACGAAAACCCGGGGAAGAGGAGCTTGAAATTGCGAAACTTCTTGCCTCAGGAAACCAGCCGGTTGTTGTTGCCCTGAATAAAATCGACCACGGACGGGCACATCCAGGGCTTATGCAGCTTGCACTGGAAAAAATTCTCCCGCAAGCACACTATGTTAAAGTTTCAGCTACAAAAGAGAAGGGAATAGATATCTTAAAAGACACTCTTTTCAACCTTTCGCCTGAAGGCGAACAGCTCTATCCGGACGATTTTTACACCGATCAGCCCCCGGAATTCAGGATTGCGGAAATTATTCGGGAAAAGGCAGTAAACCGGGCAAAAGAGGAGCTTCCCCACGCTATTTATGTAGAAATTGCCGATTTGGAGATTGATGAAAAGAAAAACTTACTTTGGATACGGGCCTTTATCAATGTAGAACGGGAATCTCAGAAGGGTTTGGTGGTAGGCAAAGCCGGCTCCGGGATAAAGGCTATCCGCAAAGAGGCGCAAAAAGAAATTGCCGGACTGTTTCCGTATAAGATTTACCTGGACGTACGCGTAAAAGCGCAGGGTAAATGGCGCAAGAAAGACCAGGTTCTTAAGAAGCTTTTATATTGACGTACCGACCCAGGATAGAGAGAATTTTCTCTTTCCCGCAGGTAAGGATAAACCCGGCAAGCCGCGGACCCTTCTCCTTACCTATCAGCACCTTATAAGCCGCAGTAAAAAACTGTGCAGGCTCAACCCCATTATCATGAGCAATCCGGTAGATAACCTCGGCCATAGCTTTCTCATTAAGATTTTCAAGATTCCTGATTTCAGCAGCAAGATCTTTCACACACGCCAGCATTGGTGCCGGAAGATGTTGTATTTCATCCGATTCAGTCTGGAGCGAGAAACAAAAATCCTCCGGGGCATACAGCCTCACCCAGTTCCATGCACACCGGCACCTCACCCTGAGCCGTGGGATTTGTGACTTTTTTACATCCGGTAATTCGGCAATAACAGAATCAATATTCCCATTATGCACCTGAAGCTGATTGCATAGATGGCGTAACGAAGCCTGATACGATATATCCTCAGGGATAGCATTCACCTGGGAAAGTTCATAAATCCGTGATTCCTTAACTCGTTTCTTCTCATTTATCTGCTGAACACCATAGTAAACGCGTTCGCACTTATCATAATCCTCAAAAATCTTCAGTACATCGAGATCAAATGAGATGGCAAATTCAGAATTCGGACGGGTTCCTACAAACAGGTACCGTACAATTTCCGGTGGATAGATTTCCAGGACATCATTAAGACTGACAACCTCACCTGACGAGGATGATATTTTCCCGCCCTTCCCCTTAATCCTGACAAAGTCGTACTGAAAAGTAACCGGCGGTGTGCCTCCAAAGATAGAAACGGTTGTTTTCGCGGTATCAAAGGAACCGCCTTCGGAGTGGTGATCCTTACCCGCAGGTTCAAAATCGACGTCCTCTTTTGCCCAGCGCATCGGCCAGTCAATACGCCACAGGAGTTTTACGGCTGCAGTATTTCGAAGATCCACGGCCTCTTCCTTCCCCGTCTCCTCACAGCGGTAGGTTACACCCCATTCACCATCCCAGCCAAGTATGGTAGTCGTATCTTTATCGGTAAAATTGCTAAATACTGATATCGGCCACCAATCTTCCGGCAGCGGTGCAGTTCTGTGTTCATCCAGGATTTTTCGCAGTTCATCTGTATGTTCCAGGGCAGTACGTATTCCCTGTGCATAATCCGAATCCCTGTAGTGCTTTGCCTGGTAAATAAATTCAGGATTCACTCCTACAACAGGAAGAATCTCCTCAACTGCTTTTTCATTTTTACGGGCATAACTTTCGTGCTCTCCAGTAGTATCAGGAACGAGGGTAATAGGTTTACGAAGATAGGTTGCGAGGAGCTTCTGGTCGGGCATATTCTTCGGGACCTTTCTGAATACATCATACTCATCCCATGAAAAAATAAATCTGACATGTTTACCTTTGTCACGAAGCGCACGGGCAACGAGTTCCACGGAGATTATCTCCCGGAAATTCCCGATATGTACGGTCCCTGAAGGGGTTACCCCGGATGCACAGGTATAGCGCTCTTTTTCACCCTTCTCACGAATAATTTTATCGGCATTGATATCTGCCCAGTGTACTGAGACTGGCCTGTTCTGATTAATCTTCTCTTTCTTGTTACTCATAATGGCTGGATTATACTTACTGCACCTGAATTATGCAACGCGGTGCAGTTCTCTACCCATATTTTTTCTTATTTGATTGCAGGCTGAATTATTAGTATATTGAACCTTATGCCAAACAGAAATTGAGATATTATTGTAGATTGATGTCTTATAAGAGGAGTGAACATAATGGAATATAGGATGTATGGTAATACCGGTACAAAAACAGCGGCTCTGGGGTACGGCGGGATGCGGTTTGAATCCCCCATGGATACAGATAAATCAGCAGCAACCGTCTACCGGGCATTTGAGAAGGGCATTACCTATTTTGACACAGCCCCCGGATATTGCCAGGATCAATCTGAGATTATTGTCGGGACAGCCGTAAAAGAAATGAAAAAGACCGGCAAACCGTTTGCCATTTCCACTAAATCCAATAAATCGGATGGAGCTGTGCTGCGTGAAGAGTTGGAACGGTCATTGAGACGGCTCAATGTTGATTGTATTGATTATTATAACTGCTGGTATGTTCTCACCCTCAAAATCTGGGAGGAGCGCAAAAAAGGCGGGGCTGTTCAGGAAATATTGAAAGCAAAGGAGGAGGGGCTGATACGTCATGCAACTTTCTCAACACACCTGCCCGGCTCCCATATCCGTCAGGTTATTGAGGAGGGGTTTTTCGAGGGGGTAACTCTCGGTTATTCGGTTATCAATTCACCCTATCGACAGGAGGGAATTTCCGCAGCAACTGAGCATAACATGGGTGTAGTAGTTATGAACCCGCTGGGCGGGGGACTGATTCCGGAAAATGAGAAGGCTTTCGGGTTCCTGAAAACTCATCCTAACCAGAATATGCTGGAAGCGGCGCTGCACTTCCTGATGAGCGATCCCAGGATTACAGTCTCACTAGTCGGGTTCCGGAATGATAATGATGTTGATACCGCCATTGATGCTGTGAACAGCTTTGTACCCTATACAAAAGAGCAGATTGATTACATCCAATCGCGTGTTTCCAGAGAATTCAATAATTTCTGTACTTCCTGCATGTACTGCGATGTATGTCCTGAGGATATTCCTGTGTGGGCATTTATGGAGACTCACAACCACTACCGGTTAACTGGCGGCGAAGGTACTTTAGGCAGACTCAAATGGCATTGGGGAACCTCGATGGATGCGTTAGATAGATGTACCAGCTGTCGAAAATGTGAGCGTGCATGCACTCAGAGACTTCCGATCCTTGAGAGATTTGAAGAGTTGAAAGCAGCAGTACCTAAAGAGGCTTAATTGCCCCGGGTTTTTTCGGAAGCTTTTCCAGAAACTTTCTGCCTGTCCCTCTCCTGACGTTCCTGAAAACCCTGCATAAGTTTCAGAAAGCGTTCGTGCGCATAAGGAAAGAAGATCTTATACGACTCACAGAAATGGTTAAACCGCTTGTCCTGCGGGTCACGAATTCGGTCTTTTATACAGCCGCCGCGGCAGAAGGTGAGCCACTCGCATTTTACACATTTCGGAGCTAGTTTTGCTTTCATATCGCCAAAGAGCCGTTGCCTGCGGGAGTTTAACAGCTCCTGCGGATCGTCGGCCATCAAGTTGCCGAGATGCCAGGCATCTTCCACAAAGAAGTCACATGAATAGATGTCGCCGGTATGCTCAACCACAAGATAATTACCACAAGTCCGCTGGGCCATGCACTCAGGAGGCGTCATTCCCAGATATACATGGGAAAATGTGTCAAACAGGCGAACAGAAGTTGTAGCGTACCCATCCACAAAATCGGCTTCCCAGAGATCAAATATTTTACAGAGGAATTCCCCGTAGGCTTTTGCCGATAATGAGTAAGGGGCGGCTTCCCGCTGGTTTTCCGGGTTGGTTTCTACACAGGGTATGAATTGAAGATAATCAAATCCTACCTCCCTGAGGTATCTATAAATCTCCTCAGGATATTGAGCGGAATAGTCATTAATTACAGTAAGGGCATTAACCTGCACATCCTTTCCCAGAAGCATACGTGCGGTCTCTTCCACTTTCGCATGAGATCCCTGTCCTCCTGCCATAAACCGGTAATGATCATGTATATGTTCGGGTCCATCAAGAGAGAGACCTACAAGAAAGTTATATTTGAGGAAAAAATCAGCCCACTCCTCTGTTATAAGGATGCCGTTTGTCTGTATTCCATTACTTACATCTTTTCCTTTTCCGTACTGTTCCTGGTACGCCATTGCTTTTTTGTAGAAATCGAGTCCCATCAGGGTAGGTTCACCGCCCTGCCAGCCGAATCCAAACTGACGGACATGGCCGGAAAGACATTTCTTTATCATGGTTTCCAGGACTTCATCACTCATTCGGCTTTTTGCCGGAGTACTGCCTTTATCGAAATATTCCTGCTTTTCATAGTAGAAGCAGTACTCACATGCCATATTGCAATCCGGGCCCGATGGTTTTATCAACGCATAACTAAAAGGTATTTTTCTTTCCATAAGGCAGACTATACCCATTATTGGTAGACTTGTCACCTTCCGGACTATCTTCTCCTCACATCCCACACTACCACCCTACCGATTGATCAGCTGGTAGTTTACGGGTAGAATCAGGTATGAGCTGTAAACGGATATCTACCATAATCATAATGACTTGTTTTTTACTGATGCCGGTACTTACCCAGGCAGATTCTCCTGAGCCGACAGGTTCTTCTGAACCGGCAGCCGTACAAACTACCGAAATAGTTTCTTCCTCTGAAGCTGATGAAAACCTGGTAATTTTTCAGGAAGGTATTGCCTCCTGGTATGCAGGGGAATTTGATGGGAAGCTGACCGCGAACGGCGAAGTATATGATGCTTCGGGAATCTCTGCAGCCCACAAAGAGCTCGCCTTCGGAACAATTGTCCGGGTTACCAATCTTGATAATGGATTGATACTTGATGTGAGAATCAACGACCGGGGTCCGTATATAGGTGATAGGATACTGGATCTGTCACGGGGTGCTGCTGAATTACTGGGAATGGTGGAACAGGGAATTGTACCGGTTACTCTGGAACTGGTTTTTGTTCCTGAAATCCCGGAATCCGCATACGACCGTCCCGGGGATACAGGATGGGTGAAAATCCAGGTCGGTGCTTTCTCCTCTGCGGAACGGACACTGGAACGTTATATGGAGCTTATGAGTGCCGGTTTTTTCCCTATCATTGAGCCAACAGCTCCCGGTGGATACCGCCTGCTTATTCGCTGGCTCCGATATGAAGACCTCCCTGCCTACACCCTGGCTTTAGTTGAGATAGAAATTTCTGATATTCTGGTAATGAGCGAGACTCCGCAGGATTAATTTTCCATTAAATATTTACCATTTATGAAGTTTTCTCCGAAAACTTCTGAAACAGTCGATGCTGCCAGGAATTATGGTTGGTTCAGTAATATGATAGTTCTGCTGTTAAAAGATTTTCTCTGCCAGAAAAAATGGATTTTCCTGTACGGCGCATACAGCCTGATATTCAAAATACCTGTAATAGGATTTACTGAGGGAACCGTTGATCCCATAGACTTCCTTCGCATTGTATCCGGCATGCTGATACTTTCATTTCTCCTGCCTATCTATTTCAAGTTCGGACAACTTGCAGTTCGCTACTTTCTCTTTACGATAATGGGCCTTGGAGTCGTCCTTCAGGTAGTACTTCTTATCATGATAAGTGTTGTAAGTGATAAAGGGGGCAGTGTTATAAACCTTATAATGACCTGTTTTACCCAATTTACCGTTATCAATCGCAACCTGACACTCTTCGGTATCAGCCTGGTAATTTTCATAGCCAGCTACATAGCATCCCTGACCATCTATTCCCGTAAAAATATTTAGAATTTGAGAAACTTCAGATGCCGGTTTATACTTGACATTAGCCGGCATTTCTGACTATTATTGGCTTCGCGGGCCCATAGCTCAGTTGGTTAGAGCAACGGACTCATAATCCGTGGGTCCTAGGTTCAAGTCCTAGTGGGCCCAATAAAAGCAGGAAGATGACTTTAGTTATCGTCCTGCTTTTTTTTGCTTACTTCGTGAAGAATCTAGCGCAGTTTGACAAAATAACTCCATTACCAAAATAATATTCAAAAATCAATAATCACTCATAACCAAATCATCTCTCACCTCAAACTGCCTAAGAACTAATTCCAAAGGAATTTGTTCCGTTCAAAGTCCTTGTGGGCCCAAAAGAAAACCACCCATTCCGGGTGGTTTTCTTTTGCCTATTAGCACACAGAAATTTGCGCAGTATAATCAGGGCTCCCAAACACGAATATTATTCTTTCATCACACTATATTTTTGCATAAAGTTTCTCGCCGAAATAATCAATTAGAAATAAGGAAATACCACCTAACACAAAAACTTCATCACGTTTCAAAACTTCAAGTTGATTCTCTAAAATATTCTCCTGTGTATTATTCAACATAGGCTCTTTATACCCTGGTTTAGTATATGATTTACTGACAATACAATTTACGGCTCGTGCCAAGCCCAATGATATAATTAAGATTCGGCGTGATGACGTTTACCAAATAACCCTATAAGCAGCCCGCTTAGGCCGTCCTGGTATTTGTACGATTTGCTAGCTTTTTCCTTTCTGGTCCTTAAAATCTCTCAGACCCCGTACGGATGCAACATCATTTAAGACAGTGTCTTGCCACCCTGATTTGACATCTT
>JAGLNY010000159.1 GCA_023139255.1 Spirochaetales bacterium | reverse complement strand
CTCAACTCTATCCTGGATTACCGGCGCGATACGTTCGACGGGTTTTTCCGGGATGCAGAGAAGTCTCTCTCTTTTTCCAGACGGCTTCTGCGGTTTTTTACCCGATTGATACCCTCGTTTATCATTAAATATATTGTGATGCGGCCTATTGCAGCAGCACCGCACGGGACGCTTCATTCCCTGGAATCCAATACGGTTGAGATGATTAATGCATTCTGGGGTTCCTTCTCCGTCTGGTTGAAACAGCCTAAACGGTGGAAAAATTTCCTGATTGACCGTGACCCCCCTGCCCGTACTGTCCTTCATGGGTTTAATGAGAAAAAAGATAGTGCTCTTTTTGATATTGACGATATGTCGAGTGCCGCTGCTTTCCGGGGCGGCAAGTGTCTCTCGGATTCAATGGAGCAGGGAAACCTCTCTGCCCCTTTAACCTGGGAATGCAGTTCCGGTCACACCTTCACGGCCAGTCCCAGGCTTATCCTGCATGCCGGACACTGGTGCCCGTATTGTGATATTAATTCTGCCGATTATTCCGAATTAGGAAATAGTAATAGTTTTTTAGGACAGGTAATTGCGGCAGGAAAGACAAAGGTATCTGCTAAGCTGGCTGCAGGATCTGCCTCAGGGAAGGACATCGTTACAGTATAAACAATCACCAAAAGGGGATTTTCACAATGAATTATCGACCAGAAATTTTAGACTATCTTTCTACACCTGTCACATGGGCAATCGCAGAATTTCTTGCAGTCATCCTCTTTTTTTACTGTTTGGCAGATATTCTGAAAAGAGGCGAAGACAATATAAGGATGTGGCGCGTATTTGAATTAATTGGGTTTGTTGTATACGCTGGAATATTTGAGAATATAGGGGTATTAGGGAATACTTATAACTATTCTTTGGATAGACTGGTAATGGTAGGTACGGTCCCGTTATCAATCTTACTGTTTGAAGCTGTCATTTTTTATTCTGCATTACGCTTCGCAGAGCAGTTGAAATTTCCCAAATGGACTATCCCGATCGTCGTTGGTTTTTTAGGGGTGTTACAGGACCTTACCATTGATCCAGCAGCTGTCTTTGATGTACATATAGTAGCTGGTGTAATGGAAGGCAGGTGGAACTGGACAACCCATTATACTAATATGCTGTTCGGGATTCCTTTCTTTAATTTTACGGGATGGTTTTTTCTTATGTTTTACTATACTGCATTAATCCAATGGGGAAGGTATCTCTTTAAAAAATCGGGTTATAAGAACAATATTGGAATAGCCTATATCATCATATCTCCAATTGCAGGGGTACTTCTCATTATTTCCCCCATAAATCGATTCTTATTATTTCTCAACCCAATATATCCTCTGTTCCTTAACCGGACAGCAGAAATAGTCATGTTATCTTTTGTTCTAATTGTTAGCCTTGTAATACTCATTAAGTATCGAAAGAGAAGTGCGATGATTAGTGTTAAAAATGATGCAGCAATTTGGGTGATCCCACTGATTCTACACACCTTCGACATCATACTGGCTTTTTCATTAAAGATTACGATTGCTTATATTCCAGTTTTGCTCTTTGCGGGTATTCATTTGGGATATATAACATACTATTTCGTAAAATCCTATCCTCACTTTAAGAATAAAACCCATATAGAGCAATGCAAGAAAAGCAGATCTCAAGTCAGTTAAATATTTGGTTTGGATACAGGAAAAACTGATGTATAATCAGGATGATGAACATAACCCCGAATAACCATACAAACAATCGATTCAGGTCACTGTGTCTGCATGATAAAACAACTGTTCTCCATCTTTGGCTGATGATGGTCATTGTGGATATCAGGCTGCGCCTATTGCCCCATCGATGGAACTCAAGGCTGCTCTACCCAAACTCTGGTTACCATGATTCAGGCAACTCCACTCCCCCAGAGCCGGATGACCGGGCGAAAGAAAAGATTGCCCGTCTTGTCCATCTAATTTCCGTTGCCGCCGGCTGCTCACTTATTTTCAACATGTCCTGCCTTCGCCGTTCACTTGTTCTCAGGTCACGTCTTAGATTCCTGGGAATTCCTGCCAGGCTTGTATTTGGCATGGGGAAAATTAACAATAATTCTGAAATGAACGGGAAGTTCTCCGCCCATGCATGGCTGGAGGCTGGTTCCTTGATTATTGACAGCTCTTCGGATCCTTCAAAATTCAGCAGATTCAGCTGAAACACTTCACCCTATAGAAAACTTCATAGAAAACAGTATAAAAAACGATCCATGAAATAGGTTCATGTACCCGAAAAATTCATGCTATACTGGTACCCTAAAATAATGTATTTGGCGGGGGAACGAATGAAGGGAATTATGGAATGGGGGACAAAAGTCTACTCAGAAGTTGAACAAGTATTTTTTGGAAAGCACGAAGTAATAGAAAAAATCCTGGCAGCTGTGCTCTGTCGGGGACATGTATTGATTGAGGATGTGCCGGGAGTTGGGAAAACCATTCTTGCCCGCGCGATAGCAGCAAGTCTCGGAGGGTCTCTTTCACGAATACAGTGCACCCCGGACCTGATGCCGGCTGATATCCTTGGAATATCGATCTTCAATCCCCTGAAAGGGGAATTTACCTTTCGTCCGGGACCTGTCGAGGCAAACGTCGTACTGGTCGATGAGATTAACCGGGCAACACCACGCACACAAGCCGCCCTCCTGGAAGCGATGGCAGAAGGACAAGTCTCCATCGATAATACTATCCGGCCGCTGCCTAAACCTTTTTTGCTTCTTGCAACGGAAAATCCTATAGATTTTGAGGGAACATTCCCGCTTCCGGAAGCACAGAAAGACCGGTTTTTCCTCTCACTTACTGTGGGATATCCTTCCCGTGAGGCAGAGGAAATGGTACTGGAATCCCAGAACAAAGAACTTTCACATCCGGTTGAATCTGTTTCGGCCGTTTCGTCATCCGAAGAAATTCTTCGTTATCAAAAAGAGATTCTCTCTGTATATGTCAGCCTGGATCTGCGCGGCTATATCCTTGATCTGGCAGAATCCACGCGTACCAGCAGTCTCCTGAAACTTGGGGTATCACCAAGAGGAAGCCTTGCACTATTCAGAGGAGCACAGGCTCTTGCCGCCTTGAGAGGACGTGATTTTGTGGTACCTGAAGATATACGGGAACTTATTTTGCCGGTCTTTTCCAAACGCATCATCCTTAAACCGGATCAGTTGCTGAAGGGCATAACCGAATTAATCGCCATACAGCGAATTACGGACCAGGTAACAGTCCCGATACCGGGACAACAGAACGAAAACGATGGTGAAAGCGGGAAAGCGAGCGTTTACGCAAGTACGAACACAAAAGCGGGCTCGAACTCGGATACAGGTGCAGGCCGGGACACATGAACTTGAAAAAGAAGCTGCTCCCTCCGCTGCTGCTGCTCATTATCACCCTGCTCTTTTATCCCTTCTGGCTAATACAGTTTGTCCTGATAATGTATGTAGTAGTAATCTTCCTATCCTATCTCTATTCGCGGGTCGCAAAAAACAGCATCGCAATACTACGGGAGCAAAAAGCAATACGTATTGAAGCGTATGAACCTATCACACTCCTGACAATAATCAGTAACACCGGCCGGCTGCCAATACCCTGGCTCAGCTATACAGACACTTCAGGAAATCTATTTTTTAATCACTTCCCAAAACAGCTGTTCAGCCTACGCCCCAATGAACAAATAAAGATCTCAAACTCCCTAAAAGGATATCGAAGGGGAGTATATACTGCAGGTCCAGTCAGCGTATCCGGCAGGGATCCTATGGGTATGTTCCCCTGGGAAAAACAGTTCCCGGAAACACAGATCGATATAATCATCTATCCGGAAATACTGTCATTTCACCGGCCTCCACGGAAAGGGATTACCGGCGGCCCTTCTACTGTACATGATAAAGTCCATGAAGATCATAACCAATATAGGGGTTTACGTGATTATCTGCCTGGAGATCCGCTCCGGACGATAAACTGGAAGGCCTCAGCCAGGTTTGCAAAACTGCAGACAATGGAATACAGCAACACTCTCTCTGCTCCTGCCTGCATACTCCTCGATCTCACTGCAGTTGATTATCCAAAAAGACATCGCAACGGCTGGATAGAACGTGCAATTACCGCAGCCGCAACCATAGCCGCGGCATACTGCAGCACCGGTCAACCAGTGGGATTCTACTCGAACGGTCAATCAGCTGCCAGGACGGAGCCTTTGTCGCCGGAATTTCCCTCACCTGCAAAAAACAGCATTATGCTTCAGCCTGTTTCCGGATATGAGCAGGCGGACAACATTCTCTCAGCTCTTGCCGCGATCTCATACATCGATAAACCGGAAAAACTACTGCCGTTCTTTTTTCGCTATCACAGCATATCAGGAAAGAGAATCCGGCTGTTCCATATCGGTCCGCCTCTTTCGGATGAAGATCGTAATTTCCTTCTTTTCCTGCGTCATCGTGGTTTTGAAATTGAGTATTTCCCCGCAACTGACCGGCTTATCAACGTAGATCAGCTTCAGAATGCCGGCATTCAGGTATTTCCGATAATTGAATCCGGACCGGACATGATACAGCCTGAATTCAGCAGTGGTGGTCTCTTGAGGAGCACCTTGTGATAAAGCGGAAGAACTATGCTAAACGGGGACTTGCTATTCTACCCTCTCTATCAAGCACACCGATAACTGCCGCAGCGTTCCTGCTCCCGTTTCTTACAACTACCAGCCTGCTTCTCATTATGAAGAGTACTGAAATCGTAATTCCCCATTTCTGGGCATATATTCCCCTATCAATCTGCATTGGTATCATTGAAATCATCACCGGGACATTCCTGTTGGAAGAACGGGCTTCTCAGGCAGCTGAAATCAGGAGACATATTATCGCTTTAGCTGGAATTGTGGGGATTTCACTACTACTCATGCGAACATTTTCGCCCACCGGAAAAGTAAATTTACTTATAATACCCATAATTTTGATCTATGCGGCGCAGTGGCTTGCAACCAGCAAAATTAGAAAACTGATAGGTTCTATGGAAATACTGGAGCAGTATTCAGGTGATTATAAAGGGGCTAACCTTGCACAGCGAATGCGGGATACTACGGAAGAAGCAGGGCAGTTCTCACGGAATATTAATCAAATTCAGGCTATTACCATTGTATTCCTTGTAATGCAGTTCGGGTTCGTTTTTATCTCCCAACTGCTCAGCATCCATCTATCCGGAATTGCCATTACAGTCCTGATTCTTTCTGTTATTGTTCACTTCATTCTGAGATTTTCTACCAGGCAGATGGCTGAAAATCAGGTTCTCCTGCATGAAGGATTACGTTTGCCTCAATCAATTACCCAATACCGTACAGTCATGGTCGTACTGGTTATAGGGATTGGTTTAATTTCAGCACTGCTCATTAGCCCGGGCTGGTCGGCATTCCCGCCGGGAACACTGATAGCATGGTTAAGCAGTTTGAGCAAAGATAGAATTGTCACTGAACCTGATATACCATTGCAGAAACCATCCATGGCAGCCCCAAATATGGCTGAAATGCTCAAAGATCTCCCGGAACAGGAACCTTTTTTACGATTGGATGTCTTTTTCAGGATACTTGGCATAATAGGATTCCTTGTTATAATTTTCCTGATTATAAAACCGTTTTTTCTTCCTGCCTTTTACCGTTCTATTAAAGGCTTCCACCCCCTTAAACGCATTATTTCGGTATTGAAGCATTTCATTGATAGATTTTTTGATACAGCCCGGGAGTTTTCCCGGTTCATTAAGGAGTTGTTTACAGGTTCCGGTGCCGGTACAAAGGATCATAGGGAAGCATGGGAAATTCCCGGATTTTTCATGCAGGAAAAACTTTCACGGCGGAAACGGCTGGAGTGGGGTAAAGTTGTCCGTGCATTTAACTCACTTATAATAGCAGCAGCTGAGTCCACGGGAATCCGTTACAGGAAGCACGAAGGGCCTGGGGCCTTCCTTGTCAGGCTGGAATCATTGATAGAGGAATCTGCCATTACCACAAAAATCCTGATTAAACTAAACAGCGTGTTCTACTCACCGGCAGCACTGCCAAAGCAGGAACTACAGGTGTTACTGCATGATATGAAGCAGTTGAGCAGCAGGCTGCAAAAACAAAGCGAAACTGAATAGCAGAAAATCAAGCGTTTCGGAGTTAAACCTCACGGATATTCATCTGCTGAGCCTGAAAAATCCCCTCAAGTACAAGATCCGGGATAACTTCGTCAAAAACCCCCGCATCTCTGAACAGAGTGGAAAATCCGCCGGTTGCCAGTATTTTCAGGTTCCTACTGCCGGAAAAATTTTCCCCTGTCAGCCTGTCCACTATCTCCCGAACTGCTCCCAAAGTGCCGTAATAGAGGCCTGCCTGGATACTTTCTTCCGTATTTTTACCGCACACATGATCGGGTTGAACAATTTCAACTTTCGGGAGTTTTGCTGTATGCTCCTCAAGAGCCTGCATTGCCAGCCGCATCCCGGAAATTATTACACCGCCCAGGTACTCTTTTTCTGCTGTAATAACATCGAACGTCGTTGCTGTACCAAAATCAGCAATAATCAGATTATCACCGGGATATCGGTATATTCCACCTATTGAGTTGGCTATCCGGTCTGCCCCGATAGCAAGCGGGTTCTTAAACTTAATTTTCAGCCCTGTCTTGACTCCTGCCTTCAGAACAAACGGTTCACATCCAAAATAGCGTCTACAGCTGTTTATTACAGCATGATTCATATCAGG
>JAGLNY010000158.1 GCA_023139255.1 Spirochaetales bacterium | reverse complement strand
GGTGCTATTACCGGGGAACAGGCGCAGGAAAAATAGACTTTTTTAGCCCCGAATTCCTGGAGCATCATAACGATTTCCTTACTGGTGGTTCCCCTGACAATGCTGTCATCAACAATCATGACATCTTTATTACGGATTTCAAGTTCCTGGGGTACCAGTTTATACCGGACTGACTGTTTGCGCTGTTCCTGATCCGGCATGATGAAGGTCCTGCCGATAAAGGTGTTTTTATGCAGACCTTCAGAGTAGTTTACCCCCAGCTCCCGTGCCATTGAGAGAGCCATGGTATTTGAAGTTGACGGGGCCGGTATTATTACATCAGGCCGAAGATCCCCATATTCACGTTTCCATTTTTTCCCCAGGTTTTCCCCCATTCTCAGGCGGGCCCTGTACACGCTTATGTTGTTGATCATGGCATCCGGTCGGGAAAAATAGACATACTCAAAAATACAGGGATTGAACGTTTTTTGGATTAATATACGGGATTGTATAGTTCCATCATAAGATACGAAGATCATTTCACCGGGAATTACATCCCTGACACGTTTAAAACCAAGCATGTAGAACATGGTATCCTCAGAGGCGAATATATACTCTTTTCGTCCCTTTTTTCCGTTCTCTGTCGAGATACGTTCACCCATTACCAGCGGGCGTATCCCGCGGGGATCACGGAAAGCAATAAGTCCCCGGTCCTTTATAATGCTTACTGCGGATACCGCGCCTTTTGCAAGGGTAAACAGCTCTGAACCAGCGATACAAAGAGCTTCGAAAAATGTTGAGTTGGGAGTTTTGCTGGAAGGGTTGTTTCCCAGACAGCGCTGCAGTACATCAGCAAAAAGCTGCATGAGCATCTCTGAATCGCTGTAGGTATTCAGGTACCGTTTACGGTTATTGATAACATCGTCCCGCAGCTCTGCATAGTTGACGATATTTCCATTGTGTGCAAACGCAATTCCGTTTGGTACACTGGTCCAAAAAGGCTGCACTTCATCATTGCCCATTTTCCCGCCGCTGGTAGGATAGCGTGTATGTCCGATGCCCATATTCCCTTCCAGCCGTTTCATATGACGTTCCTGGAATATGTCCCGGACCAGACCCTGTCCGGTCTTAAAATGCATTCGTTCATTGCAGGTGATAATTCCCGCCGCATCCTGCCCGCGGTGCTGCAGCTGGATCAGGCTGTCATACAGCTCCCCGGCTACAGGTTTATCAGATATAATCCCAACTAATCCGCACATAACCAATCCTAACTTTTTACCAGACTGAGGATTCTTGCTGCGGCAAGAGCGGCATTTCCCGGGTCAATCACTGTAAGGACAGGAGTGTTGCTCGGCATTTGAAGTGTGGAATTGATATTAACCATCATATCGACCTTGTCCGCAAAGGGAGGACAGGCGATTACGGGAAATTTACAGTTTGCCGCAACAAACCCGGAGAGAGCATTTGACCTGCCTGCAATGGTTATGTAGACAAGGGTTTTTTCCCGGGAATTGGTTTCTATAATTTCCAGGACCTTTCTCGGCTGCTTGTGAGCTGAGGCAACATGAATGTCTGTGTGATAACCCAAGTCAGCGAGTTTTGAAGTTATTTTTTCCGCATGAGGACCGTCTGATTCGGATCCCATTATTATTACAATTTTTTCCATACTGATACCGCCTTTACAAAATGTTTTTAAGATTTGCCGCAAGTCGCTCTGCAACTGTAGTTTTTGATTCTTCCTGAGATGGGAAAGTGAACTTTTTACCGGTAATCATCTCATAGAGCCGGATATACCGCAGGGAAAGTTCCGTAACAAGTTCCACCGGTGCTTCAGGAAGAATTTCATCATTATACGGATCACAATTTTTCGTGAACCATAATCTCAGGAATTCCTTATCGATGTTTTCAGGTTCCAGGCCTTCAGCCAGCCGTTTCTTATAGGTTTCCGATAACCAGTATCTGCTGGAATCCGGGGTGTGGATCTCATCTATAAGGGTAATAGCCCCATCGGCATCACTGCCCATCTCATATTTTGTATCAACCAGTATCAAGCCCCGTTTTGCTGCTTCCTGCTGTCCGAATGCAAACAGGTCAAGTGCTGCCTTTGATGTAGTCTCCCAGTCTTCCCTGGTCATCCATCCCTCTTCGACAATTTCTGCCGGGGAGATGGGCCGGTCGTGGGTCGCCTCTTTTGTAGTCGGGGTGAGAATATTCATGGCAAGCTTCTCATTTTTCTTCATTCCTTCAGGGAAGTCGATACCGCAATAGCTTCTTACTCCTTTATTGTACTGTGTCCAGAGGGAAGTATCGGTTGTCCCGGTAATATATCCCCGGACCACAAACTCAATCGGGAATACTTCACACCGTTTTCCGACGGTAACATTGGGATCGGGTATACTGATCATGTGATTAGGGATGATATGCCGGGTATGCTCAAACCACCAGGCACTGGTAAGGTTGAGAACCTGTCCCTTAAAAGGGATAGAGGCCAGTATCCTGTCAAAAGCGCTCTGCCGATCGGTTGTCACAAATACCATCGTATCACCGGAAGTGTAGGAGTCTCGAACTTTTCCTCTTGTTTTACCGGGAAACGGTAAATCGGTTTCAGTCAGACAGTTGTCAACAGCGGCTGCAATTCGCTCTTTGTAAGAGTCCTTAATGTTTTCGTTTGGATCATTCATACATATATCTCCTGTTTGCAAATGGATTTGAAAAAATATGAGTTTTCTCTGCGGTATCGCAAAGTTTTTCTGCCTCTTCGGCATCATCAGTATCCGGGATTATAGTCCAGAGAGTACCGTATCGGATCCGGGAAATACCCTCAATACCGAACCAGCTCTTCAGGGCATGGGTTTTATGCTCTCCCAGACTGTCGTCACCTTCAAAATCACGAACAAGAAGTGTCCTTGAAAGTGGCTGGTGGATATCGGTTGTTGTGAGCTCCTTGTTTGGGTTGTAGAGTTC
>JAGLNY010000157.1 GCA_023139255.1 Spirochaetales bacterium | reverse complement strand
CTGCGACGGATAGATACCGGGATATTTCGGTGACGCAGGGCATTCTCAACTGAAACTGCCTCATTATCAGTTATAACAAGTTCGACAATGACCTCTTTAGCTGTTTCAGGGCATTGATATCGGGGATTCTTCTCCACTGCAGATTCAGGGATATCGTTCTCAGAGAGAGTCTCAGAAAGGGCGGCCCGGTTAATCGTACTGATATCAATCACCTGCCGGTTTTCAATATAGTTTCGTATGGAGATGAAAATCGGGTTACCGTCTTCTGTCCGTTCCGGGTGCGGCATGAGTGCCAGCACATTCCCTGCACGATTACTGATACCAGCTATGTTGTAAACCGAGCCGTTGGGGTTTGCCGGGAATTCTTCATTTACGATCCCATTATCATCGGTATATCGGAATACGGTCATATTAAGTGCTATCATTTTTTCCAGCAGGGATTCAGGGATGATAAATCTGCCCTCTGCATGGGCGGCTGGAATTCTCATTGTCTGTCCGGGAGCAAGTGCGGATGTAAAAGCGCAGTTGTCCGGGGCATTATCCAAAGTCACGTTTACCCATGCATTATAAAAACCGGTTCCAAGTACATTCCCGTTTTTTACTCTCCTGTTGGCTGCAAGTGCAGCTCCCAGGCGATATCCGGGGAGTCCAGGTACCATCCCGGTTTCAAGCAGTATCTGGGCTCCGTTGCAAATGCCGATTACCGGTTTTCCCTTCTCGCTTTCCCGTTTAATAGCGGGAATAAGCGGGTCAAGGGCTGCTATGATCCCGGATCTGCTTCTGTCCTCATAGCTGAAACCACCGGCTATAAGGTAACCGTCAAGGGTCTCAAGTTCCTGCGGATTTCTGTTCCACCTGAAGGGTACAGGGGTCATACCTGCTCTTCTTACTGCTTCGGCTGATTCCCGCTCGCAGTTTGTTCCCGGGAATTCCATGATTCCAATCTTCACCTTCCGGCTCCTTTTTCGGTGTTATTCAAACCGGTTATAACTGTTTTCCCGGTTCCCTCAGTGATGCAGCCGATCTCAAAAACCGGTGTACTGAAGGCTTCCTTCATTGCTGTAAGCGCCATGTCACGCTCATCTGCAGGGACTGTCACAGTCAAGCCGATTCCCATATTAAATGCTCTGTACATTTCCATTTGTTCGACACCCCCAAGTTCTGCAATTACCCGGAACACCAGCGGAACCGGCCATGAACCGGACTCAAAAACTGCATTGGTTGTTTCAGGGATTACCCGGGGAACGTTTTCACTAAGTCCGCCGCCGGTGATATGTGCCATACTTTTAACGGTGATTCCCGCATCAAGCAGGGCATGGACTGAAGATGTATAATTGATATGAGGTTCCAGCAGGACATCGCCTACTGACTGCGGATTTTCTTCCTTATCGGATCCCGGCAGGATATCTGTGACAGTGAGACCCGCTATCTCAAACAGGACTTTCCGTGCAAGAGAAAAGCCGTTGGTATGCAGTCCGCTTGAAGCCGCACCGAGAATAACGTCACCGGGCTGGACATCAGCCCCATTGATAATAGCCTCTTTCTCAACCACACCGGTTACTATCCCGACAAGATCATGTTCACCCGGAAGGTATGTTCCCGGCATCTCAGCAGTTTCTCCTCCGATAAGGCTGATTCCTTCTTCCCTGCATCCGGCTGCCATCCCGCTGACTATTTCTGCGACAATGTCAGGATCCAGGGTGTCATTTGCTATATAATCCAGGAAGGTAAGCGGCTTTGCCCCGTGAACAACGATGTCATTCGCACAGGCACTGAGAAGGTCTCTCCCGATTGAGCCGTATTTTCCGGCAAGACCGGCGACAATAATCTTTGTCCCGACTCCATCGATGCTCTGGACAAGGACGGGATGCTTATAGTCACGAAGAATCTCTCCAATGTCATAAAATGCACCGAAACTTCCCAGTCCCGTCAGTACCTGCGGTGTAAATGTGGAGGCGGCGAAGTCCTTGATTTTTTCAACCGCAAGGTTGCCGGCCTCAATATTAACTCCAGCTGATGTATAATCAACACTCATTTAACATGCTCCTTTCTGCATCATATATATTCGCTCCCAACTTATAATTTATCACGCAGCCCGCCCAACCAGGCTTCAGCGGCTGTCCCGACTGTGCAGGATACTCTGTTGTTGATAGTTATCTCTCGTGAATCATTTGTGGTTCCGATAGTTTCCGGGTGTATGCCGGCTTGAGAAAATAGTTTTTTCACACTATCAGCGTTTTCCCGAGAACACTCCAGGATAAACCCGAATGATTCGGAGAAGAGTTTCTTATCATCCCGGAGAGATCCAGGTATTTTCGTACTGCAGCCGATTCCGGATGAGATTGACATCTCGGCAAGGGCCGCTGCTGCACCGCCTTCAGAAATATCATGACAGGAGAGCAGCAGTTTCTTTTCCGCACATTGGGCGAGAGCCTCGCCGGCTGCATGCAGTTCCCCTAAATCCGGGGTGGGGATAGTGTTGCCGATTTCTCCATGCAGGTCATAATAGATACTCCCGCCGCATTCATCTTTTCTTTCACCTATCAGGAGAAGTACGGAATCAGTTTTCTTGAAGGCATAGGTGAGGGCTGAAGAAACATCTGACAGCTTTCCCAGAATCGATATCATCGGGCTGGGCGGGATAGATCCGCTCCCTGATTCGTTGTACAGGGAGACATTTCCGGCTATGACAGGAATTTTCAGCGCTGATGAAGCATCGGCAACCCCTTTGCAGCCTTCAGCAAAGAGCCGCATCTGATCCGGTTTTTCCGGGTTCCCGTAACAGAGACAATCAGAGAGGGCGACAGACCTTGCGCCGGATGCAGCGGTATTACAGAATGCTTCCGCAACTGCATTTACGGCTCCCTGGTAAGGATCAATTTTATTCTGCCTGGGATTCTGGTCTGTGGTAAGTGTTATACCGATATTCCGGATTTCAACGGGATACCGTGGTTCATTATAGGGAGTCATTACTCCTGCATCCCCGTCACCTGCGTCAATCAGGGTCCTGCCCTGAACCTGCTTGTCATAATTCTCAAAAAGTACAGATTTATCAGCTACATTTTCATGGCTGAGAATCCTGAGGAAGGTTTCTGTATAATTTTCCGGTTCAGGGATATTCGGCTCACCCGGTTTTTGGGGTAATTTTCCGACTTCCCGGTTATAGAGGAATCCTTTGGTAACTTCATATGCCGGTGCATGGACTATTTCGATTCCCTGGGATGTGACAATATAATCGGTCTCTTTTGTAATCTTTCCAACAATTGATGCTGCTGCCCCCCGGGAAATTTCCGGCAGGGCAAAGGTCTCATTATAATGTTTAAGGATTACCGGTGTCAGGTCGGGCGGTGATACCCACATATAGCGTTCCTGCGTTTCAGCGCAGAGAATGACATGCGGCTCAAATCCCGGTCCGGCTGTATGGACTTTATCAATATCAATAACTGCCCCGTATCCCGATGTATCTGCAAGTTCCACACTGGCACAGGCAATCCCGCCGGCACCAAGATCCTTGAAGCCTACACGGTCAACGGCATTCATCTCCTTAAGGATACTGAACAATTCAGTTGATGCCTTAATCATATGCCTTCCGAGAAACGCATTGGGTTCCTGGACGGCTCCTTTATTCATCTCTTTCTTATCGTCGTCAAGTTCAAAGCTGGCAAAACTTGCCCCGCCGAACCCGCTGTTATCTGTTGGTTTGCCGACAAGAATAAGATCATGCCCGTCAGCATTCTCAGGCGCAAATGAGTGAATGATTGCATCCTCATCAACTGCACCGAGAGATACTACCGTTACCAGGCAGTTCTCATTATATCCCGGGTCGAACTGTACACCCCCGCCGAGATTCGGTACACCAATCGGGTTTCCATAGCCCGCGATACCGGATACAACTCCTTCGTAAATCCATTTATTTGAGGGTTTGTCCAGTGAGCCGAACCGGAGGTCATCAGCGACAGCAATAACTTCAGCACCCATACAGCAGACATCACGGACATTACCGCCGACTCCTGTGGCAGCACCTTCGTAGGGGACAAGCTGGCTTGGGTGATTGTGGGATTCATGACTCATAACTATCCCGTAACCTTTCCCTGAATTGTCCCGTGCAATCCGTATGATCCCGGCATCTTCCTTTGCCCCAAGTATGACATCCGGCCCATCGGTGTTGAAAAGTTTCAGGTACGGGCGGCTGCTCTTGTATGAACAATGTTCAGATCCTTCTATGCCGAACAGGATCAGTTCCGAAAGTGTAGGGACTCTTTTCAGGATTTTTTCCTGGAGCATTACGGCTTCCTGTACAGTGAGTCCGATATTGTATTCCGCAAGAGTCGACAGTATCTCAGCGTCGTTCTTATGGGAAAAGTCGATGGTTGGTATGGTATTCTGTGACATCATC